>NZ_MNQY01000052.1:0-27056 GCF_001915675.1 Parabacteroides sp. merdae-related_45_40
CGGTTGCTATCTCTTTACGCTAACTCCTGAACCTCTGAACGTTACAACTGCAACTTTTTTTATCTCTCACTTTACAACAGTTTATGGATATACGGAATGATTTTATAGATCTTTATAATGTACATGACAACCATAAGCCTAAACCTAAAAAAACAAGGAAAGCCCCTATCCTGACGGATAAAGGGCTTTTTAAATCCTTTTGTCTTCCTCCGGAGGAGGTTAACCTAAATACGATTTGAGGAGCTTGCTACGCGTACCTTGTCTTAGTCTTCTAATTGCTTTTTCCTTGATCTGGCGGACACGCTCTCTTGTGAGGCCAAATTTGTCGCCAATCTCTTCCAATGTCATTTCCTGACAGCCTATACCGAAAAACATTTTGATTATCTCACATTCTCTTTCGGTTAATGTAGCAAGGGCTCGATCAATTTCTTTTGCCAATGACTCGTTCATTAACGACCGGTCTGCGATAGGAGCATCATCGTTAACAAGCACATCCAAAAGACTGTTGTCTTCGCCTTCCACAAACGGAGCATCTACCGAGATATGTCTTCCTGACACTTTTAACGTATCAGAAATCTTATCCACCGGAATATCCAGTTCGTCTGCAAGTTCTTCAGGAGAAGGTCTGCGTTCGTTTTCCTGTTCGAATTTAGAGAAGGCTTTGCTGATTTTATTCAACGACCCCACTTGATTCAACGGAAGACGTACAATTCTTGACTGTTCTGCCAAAGCTTGCAAAAT
This sequence comes from Parabacteroides sp. merdae-related_45_40, assembly GCF_001915675.1. Lineage (NCBI taxonomy): Bacteria > Pseudomonadati > Bacteroidota > Bacteroidia > Bacteroidales > Tannerellaceae > Parabacteroides > Parabacteroides sp. merdae-related_45_40. The sequence goes on from NZ_MNQY01000052.1 coordinate 742, forward strand.
AGACTGACGAATCCACCACACAGCATAGGAAATAAACTTAAAACCTCTGGTCTCGTCAAATTTTTCAGCCGCCTTAATCAACCCCAGGTTACCTTCATTTATAAGGTCCGGTAAACTTAACCCCTGATTTTGATATTGCTTAGCTACAGATACAACAAAACGCAGATTCGCTCTGGTCAATTTTTCCAATGCTCTCCGGTCGCCTCTTTTGATAGCCTGTGCCAATTCTACTTCTTCTTCTACTGTGATCAGATCTTCACGGCCTATTTCCTGAAGATACTTGTCTAGAGAAGCGCTTTCGCGATTGGTAATGGACTTTGTGATCTTTAACTGTCTCATCCAATGTTTTTATATTGAGAATATCAGGGTGCAAAGATAATATTATTTTTATTGACAGAATTGGCTGGATGCACCCTACACCCAGCCAATTATAAACCTTTAACAATCTTCCCGCCAAATAAGACAAATATAACGTTATTTTATTATTCAGCCAGGTCTATAGCATATACTTTCGTACGTCCATTCGGGTAGAAACCTTTTACTACGATATAACGATCGTCCTCATTTCCTTTCAAAACCTTGTCAACTATTTTCTCAAGTTGTTCAGGAGATGAAATCTTCTGATCGTTTACGACCATGATAATGAAGCCTTTTTTGATACCGGCATCTTTCAGTTTACCATTCAACAAACCAGTCACTTCAATACCATAACTTACACCTAATTCACGTTTCTGTTCGTTTGTCAACGCGCTAAAAGCGGCTCCTAAAACTTCAGCACTGTCGGCGGCTCCTTTCACTACAGCCGTACTACCCTGTGCGTTACGAAGTTCCACATTAAATGTCTTGGTGCTACCATTACGGTCTACAGTAACCTGTACCTTGTCACCCGGACGATATTTACTAATCTGTTCCTGCAAAGCATTCGCAGATTTCACTTTTGCACCATTTACAGCAACAATCACGTCACCTTTTTCAATTCCGGCTTCCTTGGCAGTACTGCGATCTGCGAAATCAGCCACACACGCACCTTCGGAAACTTTTATCTTGGATTTCAAGGTGCTCAGCTCTTCTTTCTGTTTAGCCGGCAAGTTCGGATAGCCCAGCATGTCGGCGATGTCACCCACACTCATAATTTGGACACCCAGGATTGCACGCTGCACCGTACCATACTGCTTCAAGTCGTTTGCCACTTTCCCTGCAATACTGATAGGCACTGCAAACGAATAACCTGCAAAGTTTCCTGTTTCGGAATAAATAGCAGTATTAATACCGACCAACTCACCTTTCGTATTCACCAGCGCTCCCCCACTATTACCGGGGTTCACGGCTGCATCGGTCTGGATAAAGGACTCGATCTTGCTCTTGTCTCCACCTCCCATCGAGATACCACGCCCTTTTGCGCTCACAATGCCAGCCGTAACCGTAGAAGTCAAATTAAACGGGTTACCGACAGCCAACACCCATTCCCCAACTTTCAGTTTTTCAGAATCACCGAACGGAATGGTTGGAAGATCTTTCGCATCGATCTTAAGCAAAGCGATATCTGTCGTCGGATCGGTTCCAACCAATTTGGCTGCAAACTTACGATTGTCATTCAATGTCACTTCCAGCTCATCCGCTCCATCGATCACATGATTGTTCGTTATAATATATCCATCGGTCGAAATGATCACCCCGGAACCGGCCCCGACCCGTGGTTGCGGTTGCGGGCGTTGGAACCCTCCACGTCCTCCGAATCCGAAGAAATACTCGAATGGATCGACATACTGCGGCTGATTGCCTCCGTCGGCATATTGTTTGGCATTTGTCGTGGCCTTAATATGCACAACGCCATGAACCGTACTTTCTGCAGCCGTAGTAAAATCCGTATTCTCTGCAGCAACCGTGTTATAACCGGCTAACCGGATCGGCTGGTTGAAGGTATTTGCTGAGCCGGAAGTGCCAAATACCGGTTGATTCTTATTAATCAGGTAAGCACTCGTCCCAACAGCCGCCCCCGCACTGATTGCAGCCACGAGAACTATACCAAGCACATTTTTCCACATCTTTTTCATACTCTCATTATTTTATCAAACATTTAAATTTAACATTTTTCTTTCGACAAAGAAAAGTCAAAAATCGTGCGATTATTCCATTTGCAACTATTTTTTTATCACTTTTAACGGCACTCTGCAAGGGCTTAACTGCGATTAACAGTACTGTGTAATGCAAAGTACCTTTTTAACAATCAACTGTCTGCCAAATGGTCATACATTCAATAATATAACAGCAGGAAAGGCAGAATGTTTCCCATGAACCTGCCATCAGATATCTATGTAATTTATTTTCAACAATGTCGAACATATACATAGCATTATCGAAAACAAATTAGACTGGAAGAAAAGTAAAAGAGAACCATATCGAACCATTTTGATGTGGTTATCCCTATTTTCAATTTTCAATTGTCGATTAAAAGAATTACCTTTGTCGCATTGCAGTCTGCCGGTCTGTCGCTCGTCCTTCAGGACGGGAGGAACGTCCGGGCAACAAAGAGCACCATACTTCTTAACGGGAAGCTGTCCGTAAGGGTAGAGTAGCGTAACAGAAAACGACCGCCGGCCTGTCCGGTAAGGGTGAAAAGGTGAGGTAAGAGCTCACCGGGTCTTATAGCAATATAGGATGCCGTACGCCTTATGGGTTGTAAGGTCATGTATACCGGCGCATGTAGGATTGCTCGTCCGATGCCGGGGGGTAGACCGCTAAAGCTTACTGGTGACAGTAAGACGAGATAAATGACAGACGCTCCCGTGCAAACGGGAGTACAGAACCCGGCTTATAGGCAGGCTGCTTTTTTATAATGTGCCAGTATACCAATTCAACAATATGCCAATTAAATGGTTTTCTATCGGTATATTGGCACATTTAATTTATTGGCACATCATATATATGAAAACAACCGGTAAAAAGACGCTCGGAGAACGGATCAACGCCCTACTGACAAGAATGATCCGTTTCGTCACTTACGACATTTGGCGGATCACCGAAAATGAAGTAAGCGGACTGAAAGAGCTTTATATCAACATCATCAAGACAATAATTCTTGCAGTCAGGGGGTTTCAGAGCGAGAATCTTCAAACGAAAGCCTCCGCCCTCACCTACAGCACCTTGCTATCCATCGTGCCTCTCCTAGCGGTTCTGTTGGGGATAGCCAAAGGGTTCGGCTTCCAAAACACCGTACGCCAGGAATTGTTCGACTATTTCCCCGGACATGAAGTGGAATTGACCAAGGCTTTCGAATTCGTGGAAAGTTATCTGGAGCAAGCACAAGGCGGCGTAATCATCGGGGTCGGCCTGATCCTGCTATTTTATACAGTTGTCAACCTGATCTCATCCATAGAAGACACGTTCAACGACATCTGGCAGATACAGAAATCACGTCCGTGGTATCGGAAGTTATCCGATTATCTGGCCTTGTTCCTGATTTTACCGGTACTGATGACGGCTTCCAGCGGTTTATCCATCTTCCTGTCCACTTTGCAGAACTCATTTATCAGCCAGTACTTTTTCTTTACTCCACTGGTCGAACTGATACTGAACATAACTCCCTACCTCATTACGATCCTGGCATTCACAGGACTTTATATTTCATTACCCAATACGAAAGTACGGTTTGTAAACGGCCTCGTGGCTGGAATCCTGTCAGGCATCGCATTCCAATTCTTCCAGTTTATCTACATCAGCGGGCAGATCTGGGTGAGCAAATACAACGCGATCTACGGTAGTTTTGCCGCCTTGCCCCTGTTGTTGCTGTGGTTACAATTGTCATGGCTGATCTGCCTGTTCGGGGCGGAAATCTCGTATGCTTCCCAAAACGTGAAGAAATTCAGTTTCGAGCGTGACAGCAAGAACATCAGCCGGCGATATAAGGATTTCCTCACGCTGCTGATAGCGTCCCTGATCGTAAAACGGTTCGTAAAAGGAGAAAAGCCTTATACGGCAGATGAATTATCAGACGCTTACCGCATACCGATCCGTATCACGACACAGATACTCTATCAACTGACCGAACTGCACATCATTATCGAAGTCAATTACGGAGATGACGAACGCGTCGTTCACTACCAGCCGGCCATCGACGTAAACAAGATCACTGTCAGTTATCTACTGACACGCATGGACGAATACGGCTCGGAGAACTTCAAGATCGACACGTCCAAATTGTTCAGCAAGGAATGGAAAGCCTTGCTGAAAACCCGCGAGGACATGATTAAGGCGAATGACAACATTTTGTTGAAAGACCTTTGAACAATTGACAATGGATTATTGACAATTATTAAGGGATGGATAAAAGAAAAGGGAATACAGATCTGACAGAAGGGAAAGTATGGAAAGTGATCGTTCGCTTTGCAGTGCCGTTGCTGGTCGGAAATCTGCTGCAACAGTTCTATAACATAACGGACAGCATTATTGTCGGACAGTTTCTGGGAAAGGAGGCACTGGCAGCGGTATCGGCTTCCTTTTTCATCTATTACTTCATCATTTCGCTCGTGATCGGTGTAGGAAGCGGTACTACGGTAGTCATTTCACAACTTTTCGGAGCCAAACAGTATCAAAAGGTACAACTTGCGTTTTCCTCCTTCTTCATATTCATGTTAGTCGGAGGAATAATACTATCCATTGCAGGGATTATTTTCGCCGAGCCGGTTTTCCGCCTGACCAATACGCCGGAAGAGGTTATTCCGCAAGCGGTAGCCTATTTTCGCATTTACATAGGAGGAACATTCCTGTTCGTAACCTTCAATAGCATCATTTCGATTTTGCGAGGCGTGGGCGAGTCTGTTCGCCCAATGCTGTTCATTCTGATTACGACAGTCCTGAACATTGCGTTCGACTTGCTCTTCATACTCGTATTCAAATGGGGTATAGAGGGAGCTGCTCGTGCGACTGTCGTTTCGCAGGGAATCGGTATGTGTATAGCCCTGGCGTATGTAAACAATACGCACCCCTTGCTATCCATCAAAAAGCAAGATATGCTGTTCGACTGGAAACTGTTCAAAGAGAGCTTAAAAATCGGACTGCCGACAAGCGTACAGCAATGTGCGATCGCCCTCGGACTGATCGCATTGCTGGGAATCGTGAATAGTTTCGGAACCAATACACTGACAGCTTACGGTGCCGCCGGAAAGATAGACACGATCATCACTCAGGCTATCCTCACCCTATCAGGAGCGTTAGCAGCTTTCTGCGGACAAAATATCGGAGCCGGGAGACTGGACCGGGTGAAAAAGGGAGTACAGTTTACGATGTACACGAATATAGCCCTGGGACTATTAACTTTTGCCGCCGTCTATCTATTCGGCAACGAGATGATGAGAATTTTCACGAAAGACATAGATGTCGTGGCGATTGGAAAAGAATATCTGCTAATTATCGGTGGTTTCTTCATTGTACATGGGGCACTGAACGTGTACAACGGAGCACTCAGGGGAGCTGGAGATACCTTGTTCCCAATGATAACCAGCCTGGTCTGCCTCTGGCTGATCCGTATTCCCCTCGCCTATTATCTCAGTTCATGGTTGGGACGCAACGGAATCTGGTGGGCGATCGGTATCAGCATCACAATCGGACTAATCGTGACCTTCGTTTATTATAAGATGGGGTTCTGGAAGAGAAGAAGGAGGATTTATGAATTATGATTTCCTGTTACACTGCATAAATCATAATCCATAAATCTCAGTACCGATTATAGCTAATCACTTCTTTCAGATCTTTGCGTTTCTTAGGTCTGTCCGGTTGGGTAGAATAGCCGATAACGATGTCCAGCAAAACACGTTTGCCGGAAGGGATATCCAATAGTTTACGAACTTTCGTTTCATCAAACCAGCCGACAATACAACTCCCCAACCCTTCATCTTCGGCAGCCAGCACAAGGTGAGCGGCCGTTATGCCGATATCCAGATGGGAGAAATTCTTGTCCTTGATCCACGAGCCGATACCTGCTGTCAGATTCGGCCTCTCCTCCACGACCAAGATATGTACGGGCGCCTGTTTGGTGAAATGGTTCATTCCCAAAACACGGTTCGAAGTTGCGTCTGCCACCCGATTCTTCAGTTCGGGATCATCCACCACAATAAAATGCCAAGGTTGGGAATTACAAGCAGACGGCGCGATACACGCTGCCTCCAGAATACGCTGTAATTTTTCCTTTTCCACCGGACGCTGCGGATCAAAAGCCCGGTCACTTTGGCGCCGGCTTGCTAAAGAGAGGAAATCTTTCATTTGAACTGCATCATCTTACTGATATACTTACCGACAATGTCGAACTCAAGATTGACGACCGTACCTTTTTCGATCTGGCAGAAGTTGGTGTTGTCATGCGTATACGGAATGATCGCTACCTGAAAACTATTCTGCTTCGAATTACAGACAGTCAGGCTCACACCATTGACACAGACGGAACCTTTCTCGACAGTTATATATCCCTGCTGCGCCATCTCTTGGTCGAACGGATATTCGAACGTATAATACCAGCTTCCATTTGCATCTTCCACACTTGTACAAACGGCAGTCTGGTCGACATGCCCCTGCACAATATGTCCGTCCAGACGTCCGTTCATCATCATACTGCGTTCCAAATTCACGAGCGAACCTGGTTTCAGCAGCCCCAAGTTGGAACGTTCCAGAGTTTCTCGCATGGCTGTAGTTGTGAATGTATCCCTATCTTTGCGAACCACAGTCAGGCAAACGCCATTGTGGGCCACACTCTGATCTATTTTCAATTCATCGACAAAAGAACACTTCATAGTGATATGAATGTTGTCCTTATCATGCTCAATCGCCACGACCTGAGCTGTTTCTTCTACAATTCCTGAAAACATAAGATTGTTGTTTTAATGATTATCGAAGTCCAAAGATACGGAAAAACCTTATATTTGCCACATATAACAATAATACTTAATATTATATGGAAGCAGATAAAGTAGACAAATTTCTTCTTGCCAATGAAAGCAAATTTCCTGATTATGAAATTCCTATCCATCGACTGCTCGACCTTCCTCCTGAAAAAGAGGCGATTTTAGCAAAAAACCATTTCAAAAGCCCGATCTGTATGTTGTCCGTTTCTTGTTTCTTAGGATACTTCGGTTTGGATCGTTTCCTGATCGGGGACTGGGGTAAAGGTATCATTAAACTGCTCACAGGCGGTGGTCTGGGAATCTGGTACATCATCGACTGGTTCCTGATCGTGAGAGCGACAAAGAGGAAGAATATGGAAAGATTAGAAGAGATCATAAATCACCCCTAACTATCATTTTAGCTGTTTTACCAGACATAGAAGTACGCTAAAAGCATTAAAAGTGGAACGTTTTCAGAAAAGAATAAGCCTTTTCTGTCGAAACACGTTACTTTTTAGACAAAAGATGCCTGATGTTTTTCTCAAAACGCCCGTCAGAGCGCCTTTTACACCCCCATCTGAAAGCTATCGAAACCCTGGTCTGCAGATAACTGAGATCCGGATCTCGACAGACAAAAGCAACTACATATCTGATAATAAACCATATAGTACGCGTAAAAAAGCGATCACACCCATGATAGTACAATCATAGAAAAACAACTGTCATGCCAACTATCATTTTATGTAGGGCTTGACATTCATAGTTTCAACAGCAAAGCATGATAGTATGACAATAAAATAGAGGTAAAGCTAAGTGCCTTACCTCTATCATTATTGATTGATTATATATCGTCAGATATATTATTGAGCTTGTTCCAACTGCAATGTCTTAGTCGGTTCGTCGCAAACTTCAGTCGGACCAAAATACTGGATAGGACCAGGATAAACATAGCTTGTCGTCATAGCCCATTCATCGCGGTTAGCAGCAAATTTCTTGAAAGGAGCACCGTCGAGCTTAACCAAAGCTTTCTGGATAACAGGTTTCATTTCGCCGTGGCGTTTTTCCATGTTCATCATCATAGTTACAGGGATACCACCAGCGATCCACTTGTCAGCCGGAGCTGTCGTGTTGCGTACGGAAGACATATAACCTGTCTTGCCGGCGGCGATCAGGCAAGAAGCCGTATAACCCAAAGAATAGCAGTAGTCCGCATCATAGTTGGATGGAGCAGCGCAACGGCCTTCGTAACCGAAGAAGTGGTGCTGTGCAGCAAACTTGCCGACATATTTGCCTTCGGCCTTCCATTCTGCCAACTTCTTGCCAACCATTTCTGACAGCAATTTTTCTGTTTCGATCAGAGAAACCTGTACGTTTCCATGCGGGTCGCGATCGAGTGACAACTGACGTGCCACACCTTCCGGCAGGGAAGCATACAAGTCGGAATTTTCTTTTGTCAACTTACTGATGATGTAAGCACGTTGTTCGCTCTTCTTAATCATCTTGAATTCGGCATCGTGTTTAGCAAGGAAGTCGTTCAGCTCAGCGATCAGGCGTTTCATAGCCGGAACGAATTCGATCAGACCTTCGGGAATCAGCACCGTACCGAAGTTGTGGCCTTCGGCAGCACGTTTTGCTACAATTCCGGCGATGTAAGTCACGATATCGTCCAAAGACATGTTCTTTTCCTCAACTTCTTCGGAGATGATACAAATATTCGGCTGAGTCTGCAAAGCGCATTCCAAAGCGATGTGAGAAGCAGAACGTCCCATCAGCTTGATGAAGTGCCAGTACTTCTGTGCCGAGTTGCAGTCACGTTGGATATTACCGATAACTTCGGAATAAACCTTACAAGCCGTGTCGAAACCGAAAGAAGTTTCGATCTGCTCGTTCTTCAGGTCACCGTCGATCGTCTTCGGACAGCCGATTACCTGAACACCGGCCCCCGTAGCCTTGTAGTATTCGGCCAGTACGCAAGCATTTGTGTTGGAGTCGTCGCCACCAATGATAACCAGTGCCTTGATGTCCAGTTCTTTCAGAATTTCCAGCCCCTTGTCGAACTGTTCTTTTGTTTCCAGTTTGGTACGGCCTGAACCAATCATATCAAAACCACCCGTGTTGCGGTACTCGTCAATAATGTCAGCAGTCAGTTCCATATATTTATGATCGATCAGACCACCAGGTCCGAGGATAAAGCCATACAGACGAGAAGCTGCGTTGTTAGCCTTGATACCGTCGAACAGACCTGCAATCACGTTATGACCACCAGGAGCCTGACCACCGGAAAGGATCACACCGACATTCATTGCCGGCAGTTCTTTCTTTTCGTTGCTCTTTTCAAAAGTAACGACAGGCATTCCGTACGTGTTCGGGAATAACTTTTTGATTTCGTCCTGATCGGCAACTGATTGTGTATACTCACCATCTACGGCTTTTACAGCTCCTTTCAATGCAGCGGGAACCTTTGGCTGGTAAGCTGCTCTTGCAATTTGTAATGCACTCTTTGTCATTTCTTAATCTGATTTATTTAGAAAGTATCTGATTCCTAATTAAAGGCGGTGCAAATATAGAAATTTTTCTGTATTCGCGAAAGAAGATAATACGATATAGCCCTTTATTCCGCATTTTTCTTCAGCCATTCACCAACAGCCTGTTTTCCTGAACAGGCCTAACCACATAAGTCAGTTCCTTACCCGTCAATTCCAAATACATAAAACCGCTGGATAAGATGATTTCCATTTTATTATCAATCACGATATATCGATCATGATGGGTCAACAGTGAATCATCCAAAGAAAAAGACCATTGAGGATTATACTTTTGCAAATCAGCAACAGCACTATCATTCAAATGCTTCGAATGATAGACAAGTTCTACTTTTTTGTTCGGCAAAATCAATTTCAAGACATCCTTGCAGGCATTCAGGTATTGATCGTACAGGCATATTTTTTTCGCATCCTGGCATAGTGCTCTTATGTGCCTGATCGCCTTGTCTCTATGGGCATTTCTATAAAAACAACCGGTGATATGGCTACTGATCTGATCGGACATGATATTGACATACGGATAATCCGTTCTGTCATCACACAATATCAATTTATAGTCAGTCTTTCTTGCCAGTTCTTCCAAAGTCTGCTTTGTTAACCGGGCATGCTTTAAAGAGTCATAAAGACTTTTCGACACACGATCGCCAATCCCGATATCATCTAATTGTCTGGTATTGGTCAGAAACTCGCCACAACGAAACTTAAGCAAGTGCAAGAGTATATCTTTATCATAGTCCTGATGCTCCTTAAACAAATAATATTGCTTATACAAAGTATCAGACAACACAAAACTATATTTCCCCATATTATTCCATTTCAAGTAGTTCAGCTAAAGTCGCATCGAAAAAACCTTCCGGGAAGTCACGAGTAAACTTGCCATCCTCTTTAAAACCAAGTACAATGAACGGATTCTGGATGCCCTCTTTATACAAAATGGTCACATCATCTTTCAAAAAACGCTTTTTATAAATCTCATAACCGACCTTATATATAAGGTGTTCGCAATGTGTTTCTATGATTACCTGTATACCGGCTCTAACAATAAAGGCCAAGAATTCACCAACCTTTGCCTGGCTGGCCGGATGAAGATGGATTTCCGGATTTTCGATAAGAATAACATCATTCTTTTTTGCCCGCAAGCACATGATTAACATTTTGGTAAGATAACTTACGCCAGCTCCCAACTGGAAAGGCGAAATATTCCCCAACCCGTCACTTTTATACTGTACCTCGACCACATCATCCAAACGGCGTTCCGTCTGCAACTCCGTCGGTATATCTAAAATATAAGACAACCAATAATTCACCTGAGCAGATAAAGTATAAGAGGAATCATCTTTAATCAATTCCGGCATTAAAGGATTAGATTTTTCTTTTTCAAATGAACCTACTATATACTCACCGACTACGCCCACTTTAAACTGTGGCGAAATTTTGGAATGCAACTCCGCCCCGATTCTATTGGCAGACAAATAGTATAAATTTTGCTCTATGTCGATCGGCATGCCGGCATCCTCTTCCGAAGGAAGAAAAACCAAAGAGAGTTCATTTGTTCCGTGATAGGAAATATGCACATTATCGATATCGATATCGACCCTGACACTTTTTGCATTATAATACTTATTTCTAATCGTATCGAATGTCAGATTCACAATAGTATCCAGTAAAATTTGTCCATTTTTTCCTATCCTGCGAACAGGAAGTAATACCGACTGTATCAAACTTGACTTACCTGCCGAGTTAACACCCGTTACAATTGTAAAAGGCTTTATCTCCAAGTTCTCATCATGAAGACATTTATAGTCTTTTATTTGTATATGTTTTATCATAACTGAATCCTGTTTATTATTTTATCCATTCGATCAAACCTGAAAGAGACACTTGTAGTCGAGTCTATATTACCGGAAAAATAACGGGAATCATCAAACTCTTCCTTTACAGATTCTATATCCAGTATGAGTCTTGACGCCCATGTGTAATCAATTTTCTCAGGGACAAAAGAAAACAAATAACTTAATGCCTCAAAGAGAGGCATGTTTATAGGTCTTCTAATCCCATTTCCCGAAAAACGAAAACCATTTTCTCCTAAAAGATCATAACTGATCTGCATACAGCGAATAAATAGATTCTCATAATCTACAATCAATTTTTCAGGTGCATTATCATTCACATAAACCATAAAACGAGCTAGAAAATCATCTATATCCCCCCGGTATTGGAGAGCCGGAATATCTTTAAACTCTCCACGATGCAACATCAGGAAGGCCATTGCCCGCAAAACGACATATTGGTCTTTCATCCTTTCTTTATTAATAGAGCGCCCTGTCGCAATCAAAAATTCGGGAGAACAGCAAAGTTTATCCAACATCCGTGTGCAACGTCCACGGTATAAGGCATTCCTCATTTCCTGCTTATTCAACGGAGTCCCTCCCCGATTTACCCGATCAAAGATATCATACTTTACCCGCTCAGGAGTCGGAGGCTGTATAATGTAAAAAAGTAATTGAAAGTCTTCAATAACTCCCTGTTGCTTCAAATCCAAATCCGCAAAACAACATCCATTAAACTGCTTCAATATTCTCAGATTATTCAATTTGAACTTTCCTTCCAGAAAATCCAAAATAGCACTTATCCTTTGTCGTCCGTCAACAACTTGCTTCTTCCCATTCTTATCCTCAAATAAATACATTAATGGTATAGGAATTCCCATTAGGATCGATTCGATCAGCTCGGACTTCTGCCTTTGTTTCCAGACATCATGCCTCTGGAAATCCGGATCAATTATTAATTCTTTCCGCTTCAGGCAAAGTGTATGCAAATGCATAATACTATATTGAGCCTTTTCCACCCTCACTTCGGCATTCGGATATATGGTATATGAATCATCTCCGTTTATTGACAGATCGGCTTGTTCCACATCGCTAACCACATTTTTATCACTGTTTATTATTGATGCTTCATCTTTTATATCCATATTTCCCATATATTTATCCTGATTTACGATTGAGCAATAGTCTTTAAATTAATAAAGAGATAAATGTTTCATGCAAAGATATTGAGATTTATCGGAAAATCGAATAGAAATCGTCCATTTACTTGCTATCAGATATCTGGTAAAACATCGTTTTGCCCGGTGACGACAACGAGGCGGGACGGGCGTCCGCCGAAACGGCACGCTTGTGGTTCGGTTTGCCGCTCATCACAAAATGTAGGGTAATTCCTGCTTGCACATCCTCATAGGTCAGATATGATTTATCATATTTCTTTCCGTTGACATATAGCTCCTTGATATAGACATTCTCTTCCGACCAGTTTTCCGTGGTCATCTTTATTTCCTTTCCGTTGCTCATCCGGATCGAAAGCGCCTCTACACAAGGGGAGCCGATGTTATAGATATTGCTGGAAGGGGCTACCGGATAAAAGCCTGCGCAGTTGAACATATACCAGGCCGACATCTGCCCGCAGTCGTCATTCCCGCTCAACGATCCCGGTTCATTTCCATAAAAACGAGCAACGATCTCCCTGATCCACTTCTGGCATTTCCAGGGTTTGCCTAAATAGTTGTACAGATAAGCGATGTGGTGGCAAGGTTCGTTGCCATGCCAGTAGCCACCGATACGCCCCTGGATATCATGCGCTCCCGGAATATCATCCGGCAATTCGACCGTAAAGAGATCATCTAGTCGCTTCTCGAAAAGTTTCTTCCCTGCCAGATTGATATATCCCTGCACATCATGCGGAACTGTCCATGTATATTGCATTGTAAAACCTTCGGTAATATCTCCCCAACCGTTCACCGATCCCGGTCCTTGATAAGCTACCGGAGTAAACGGAGTACGCCAATTACCCTGGCTGTCACGACCACGCATATACTTCGTTTCCGGGTCGATCAGAGTCTGATAAGAAAGAGAACGATTCAGAAAATACTGATAATCGTCCATCTTGCCCAAAGCTTTGGCAGCCTGTGCGATACAATAGTCGTCATAGGCATATTCCAATGTTTTGGAAACCGACTCCGCCTCTTTGTCAAACGGGACGTAGCCATTCCGCATATAGTCGGGCAAACAGTCGTAATGTTCGTTCAAGGCAGTCGTTTTCATCGCCTCATACGCCCGTTCGTAGTCGAAACCTTTCACTCCTTTGACGATCATATCCGCCAGGACGGAGACCGCATGATAGCCGATCATGCACCAAGTCTCGTTTCCGTAAAAAGACCAGATCGGGAGCATTTTCTCCACACTCTTGTCAAAGTGGGCCAGCATCGAATTGGCGATGTCGGCATTTATGTCCTGATGCACTAAATTGAACCAGGGATGCAAAGCCCGGTAGGTGTCCCACAAAGAAAAAGTCGTATAGTTGGTAAAGCCTTTCGCTTGCTCGATATTCTTGTCCAACCCCCTGAAACGGCCATCCACATCCTGGAAAACAAACGGATGGAGGGCGGCATGGTAGGCAGAAGTATAAAACGTTTCCTTTGTCTTCCGGTCGGTAGTTATCCGGTATTTTTGCAATTCTTTCTCCCAAAGTTCCTCCCCTTTCTCTTTGAGGCTGTCAAATGTCAGTCCGTCCAGTTCCTGCATATTCATCTTCGCCCCGGAGGTACTGACGGAAGAGATGGCCGTTTTCACGATCACTTCCTCCCCTTCCCCAGTTGCGAAAGAAAGGCAAGCCATCAGGTTCTTCCCCCAAGCCTCACGGTCGCTCCTGAACCGGGATGTATTATAGATCACCGGCTTCTTGTCCTGCATGAAGCGCAGACCCGTCAATTTTCTGGAAAAGACAGCCGCAAAATAGACATGGCGTTCAGGTCCCCACCCTTTCACCAACTTATAGCCAGTGATGGTCGAATCGTTTTCCATGCGCAGGTTGGCCCATTCGCACGACTGCCAAAGCGTATGGTTCATATCAATCATGATAAATGATTTTTCCGATTCGGGATAAGTAAAACGGAACATGCCACTCCGTACCCCAGCCGTCATCTCCGCCTTCACGCCGTAGTCTTGCAAGCGGACGGCATAATAGTTCGGAGTAGCCTGTTCCTCGTCGTGCGTGTATCGGGAACGATAGCCCTCATCGGGATTCTCACGGCTTCCGGGTTCCAGTTTCATCTCTCCGGTTCCGGGGATAAACAGAAAATCTCCCAAGTCAGGAATACCGGTCCCGCTAAGATGCGTCAGGCTAAAGCCCAGGATAGAAGTGTGGTTATATTTATAACCGGCAGCCGCATCATAATATTTAGCATCCGTATCCGGGCTGATCTGGATCCCTCCGAACGGGATCTGAGCTCCCGGATACACATTGCCATAACCATCCGTTCCTACCAGCGGATTGACGTATTCCGTCAACTTTTCATTCTGTGCCGTGCCGGATAAGGCGGCACACGACACAGCGATCAAAGTACAAATTCGTAATTTCATATTCAAACTATTGTCGTTATAAATAAAAAGGACTATCTGAAACAAGGTCCAAATAGCCCTTTTGATTATAGTTAGACTGAAAGTCCTATTATAATTAAGTGCTTATGTTAATATTAATGCTTCCAGCCATCTATATGCAATCTTATTTATTTTCCCAATTCATTGGAGAATGAGTAAGGAACGTCACTGTCCTGCGTACCCCGACTCTTGTTCGGTGTGGCCGACATATTATAAAGAATGTTCATGCCACGCATCAGGTCGCCATGTGTCAGATAATTCTTCGTATAGTTCTTGCCATTCACTTTCATAGACGAGATGTAACGGTTCGCCTCGCCATTATTGTTGGCCTTGATCACGACCTTCTTGCCGTTTTCCAGGTTCAGCGTCACGTTTTTGAACAACGGAGATCCCAAGATATACTGGTCCGTACCCGGACAAACCGGATAGAAGCCGAGAGCCGAGAATACATACCATGCCGAAGTCTGCCCGTTGTCCTCATCACCGCAATAGCCGTCAGGAGTCGCGAAATAGAGCTTGTCCATCACTTCACGCACCCAATACTGCGCTTTCCAAGGTTCGCCGGAATAGTTGTATAGGTAGATCATGTGCTGGATCGGCTGGTTGCCATGCGCATAATTACCCATATTCATAATCTGCATTTCGCGGATTTCATGGATCACGCCACCGTAATAACTGTCATCGAACAAAGGCGGGACATTGAATACGGAATCCATCATGGCGTTGAAACCTGTCTTTCCTCCCATCAAGTCGATCAGTCCCTGCGGATCATGGAAGACCGACCAGGTATAATGCCAACTGTTACCTTCCGTAAAAGCGTCTCCCCATTTCAGCGGATTGAAAGGAGACTGGAACGAACCGTCCTCGTTACGGCCACGCATCAACTTGGTTTCAGGATCGAATAGGTTCTTATAATTCATAGCATGTTTCGCGAAAACGGCAATTTCGGATTCAGGTTTGCCCAAAGCCTTACCTAGTTTATAGATAGCCCAGTCATCATAAGCATATTCCAACGTACGAGCGGCACTTTCGTTGATTTTCACGTTATAAGGCACATAGCCCAATTTATTGTAATATTCATATCCCAGACGTCCGGTCGATTTCACCTTCGGATGTACACTGTTAGCCCCATGCACGACAGCCTCCCAAAGCGTCTCGATATCATATCCGCGAAGCCCTTTCAGGTAAGCATCCGCCACAACAGAAGCCGAGTTATTACCGACCATACAGCCACGATGTCCCGGACTTGCCCATTCCGGCAGGAAGCCGCTCTCCTTATAGGTATTGGCAAGCCCCTCCTGCATCTTCGTATTCATATCCGGATACATCAGGTTCAAGAAGGGGAACAGGCAACGGAACGTATCCCAAAAACCGGTATCGGTAAACATATACCCCGGCAGCACTTCTCCGTTATACGGACTGTAATGTACAACTTTTCCGTTTGCATCAAGTTCGTAGAAACTGCGCGGGAAAAGTAGCGAACGGTACAGGCAGGAATAGAATGTGCGTAGTTTGTCCACATCGTCGTCTTCCACGGCGATACGTCCTAAAGTTTCATTCCACACTTGGCGACCAGCCTCGGCTATTTTGTCAAACGAACGATCGCCCAATTCTTTCAGGTTCAGTTCAGCCTGTTCAGGGCTGATAAAAGAAGAAGCTACGCGAGCATGGACAATCTCGCCCTTGCGGGTGGAAAAACCGACAATGGCACCGGTATGGTTCTCTTTCGCTTCAGTCTCGCCTTTGCGGATCTCATCATCACCGACAGTCGCCTTATAAGTAAAAGGCTTGTCAAACACGACGACGAAATAGTTGCGGAAGTTCTGAGGCACCCCTCCGCTGTTACGAGTCGTATAGCCAATGATCTTGTTTTCTTCGGGTATGATCTTGACATAAGAACCACGGTCGAAAGCATCGACAATCACATACGAGTTGTCCGATTCGGGGAAAGTGAAGCGAAACATGGCGGCACGTTCCGTCGGCGTGATTTCCGTCACAACGTCATGGTCAGCCAGATACACCCGGTAATAATTCGGTTTTGCCACTTCCGCCTTATGGGAAAACCAGCTGGCACGTTTATCTTGGTTAAACACCACTTTACCGGTAACGGGCATAATGGCAAACTGTCCGTAATCGTTGATCCAAGGGCTGGGTTGGTGAGTCTGCTTGAAACCACGGATCTTGTCCGCGTCGTATGTGTACGCCCAGCCGTCTCCCATCTTTCCGGTCTGTGGCATCCAGAAATTCATACCCCAGGGCATGGCAATCGCCGGATAAGTATTACCTGTCGAGAGAGAAATTTTCGACTGGCTCCCGACCAGCGGATTCACGTAATCCACCAGGTCCTTTTTGTCAGCCGCATCCACCGTAAAGAGGCTGCTGCAAAGCGTAATCGCTAAAATTAATAATTTCTTCATGGATAGAATATGTTTAATTAATTTGAAGACAAAGAATAGGGTCTGTCTGTCCCGTTAAAAACACGTTTTTTATTAGGAGAAGAGGTCATTTCGAACGTCAGCGTACCACCATCCATAATGTCCTGCTGAGTAATGAACCCTTTCGTATAGGGCTTGCCATTCAACTTGACCGACTTGACATAGCGGTTTTTGTCGCTCACCTTGTCGGCCTTTACCTCAAAAGTCTTTCCGTTTTCCAGCATAACCTTCATATAAGGCAAGTAAGGAGCTCCCAGCACATACTGGTCCGTACCCGGACAAACCGGATAGAACCCCATCGAAGACAGGATATACCAGGCAGACATCTGGCCGCAATCGTCGTTACCGCACAGGCCGTCGATATTATTGCGGTACATTTTATTCATGATTTCACGCTGCCAGTATTGCGTTTTCCAAGGTTGCGAGGTCCAGGCATACAGAAACGGGATATGATGGCTCGGTTCGTTGCCATGCACATAGCCGCCCAGCAAGCCTTCCTCCGTCACATCCTCGGTCTGGGCGAAAAACTCGGCAGGCAGGTGCATCGTAAACAGGGAATCGAGCTTGGAGACAAAGGACTTGTCGCCTCCCATCAGGCGGATCATATTGTCCACATCCTGCGGCACATAGAAAGAATAGTTCAAGGCATTTCCTTCGATAAAACCTTCACCATGCGTGTTCAGCAAGTTGAAATTCTCTTTCCAGCGTCCGTCGGCATAACGAGGACGGGCATAGCCCATATTCGTATCAAAAACATTCGTATAATTGGCCGCCCGTTTTTTATACGTATCGGCAACAGAACGGTTGCCGGCCAAAAGCGCCGTGTGGTAGATGGTCCAGTCGTCATAGGCATATTCCAACGTCAGGGAAGCGGCGCTGCCGTTATGGTCAAGTGCGACATACCCTTTTTCCATGTATTCGCCGGTCCCGTCCAGGTAAGGGATCGTGGAACTGCTCACCATCGCTTTCAAAACCTCTTCCTTGTCTAACGGAAGACCTTTCGCCACGGCATCGGCCAAAACGGAAACGGAATGATATCCGATCATGCACCAGTTTTCATTTGCCATATGGCTCCAGATTGGCAAAGCCTTATGCACGCTTTGCTCGCAATGCTTCAGCATGGAGCGGGCGATATCCGTATTTACCCGGCGGTTGATGATGTTGAACAGCGGATGCAGGGCACGATAGGTGTCCCAAACGGAAAAGACCGTGTAGTTCGTGAAATCGTCCGCCTTGTGGATATTATGATCCAGCCCGCGATACTGTCCGTCCACATCCGTATAGACACAAGGATTGATCATGGTGTGATACAAAGAGGTGTACAGCATCGCCAACTGGTCGTCCGTGCCATTGGCTTCGATAACGGACAATTCCTTATTCCAGGTTTCACCGGCACGAGCCGCCAACCGGTCGAAACTATAGCCGGAGGCTTCAGCCCGCAGATTTTTCAAAGCGCCATCCGTGCTGACTCCCGAAAGCGCCACTTTCACTTCCAATTCCTCGGAAACTGCCGGATCGAAATCGAAATAAGCAACGATCTTGCGTCCGCCTATATCCGGAAAGTTTTCTTTCATATTGAATTTGCCGTATCCACCCCGGTAATTAACTTTTGCTTTTTCCTCACATCCGTAATGAACGACCGGTTTGGAGAAAGACATGGCAAAGTAGGTATAGTTGGTACGCGCCCATCCGTTCGTGATACGATAGCCTGTGACCAGCGTATCGTTTTCGACCCGGATATTCGTCCAAAGGACTTTTCCGTCGTAATTGTAGATACCATGAATCATATCCAAGATGATTCGCTGGTTCTTCGCTTCTTTCGGGAACGTATATTTATGCACACCCACCCGCTTGGTTGCCGTCAGTTGTGCTTTCACGCCGTAGTCGGCCAGCATCACTTCATAGTAGCCGGGACGGGATACCTCCGTATCGTGTGAGAAACGCGAACGGTAGCCGCCATCCGGGTCGGTTGCCGTTCCGGGATTCAGTTTCAATTCGCCGGTAGCCGGCATAATCAGGATATCGCCGAGGTCGGAATGTCCGGTTCCGCTGAAATGCGTATGGCTGAACCCGACGATACTGCTGTCCTTATGTTGATAGCCGGCACAATATTCATAAGCACGCGGCTGATACTTGCCATCCACGTTATGAGGGATCGTGTCCGTGTCCGGGCTCAACTGGACCAGTCCGAAAGGCACGCAAGCCCCCGGAAACGTATGTCCCATCCCGTTTGTCCCGATAATCGGATTCACCAATGCTGCCTTATCTTGGGCGGACAAGTTCCCAAAGATCAGCAAAGCTGAAAATAAAAGAATTGTCTTCTTCATGATATCTTGTTTCTATATTTATTTTGATAAAAAGGCTTGATACTCATTCCACAGCCCTTCAATGCTGGCATCATCGCCGAACATACGCTTCATCGCCTTGTCGAAACTCCATTCGTCGAGGTCGCGGACCGTCTCATGGAACTTGCGGATGGCATCCGGGTCTTTGGTCGTCAGCCATTGGATAAAAAAGCCGGTCGTACGATAACCGTCCATCCAGTTACCGCCCGGTTTACGGGTACTCATATCGAAATATCCTGCTTGGGCACGGACTGCATCCGCCAGCCCTTCGATACAAGCCCAGAATGTTTTGTTGGTTGAATAGGAACCGATTCCTTTCGGTTCGAACTGATAGGCGTGTACCAATTCATGAAACAGGACACCACGTGTTTCAAAGTCGAGCTTATAGAGGGATTCGTTCGCTGATTTCTCAATATGCTGAGTGCTGTAAACAATCGAGGTATTGGCCGGATTACCACTCTTGGCTGAAACTCCGTCATAATCTTTCAACGTATAATGAACCTTTTGAACATCATTCATCGTATCTTTTGCCGAATAGAAAAGAATTTCGGCTACCTTTCGAGCATGATAACGTATGTATTCGTCCGGATTCTGGACAAGATCCTCATAAATGGCAGCCCCCTTAGTTTCCGGATCAATCACTTCGTAATCGATTTCCGGATATTTGAAATCTTCCCAGCCGGCATTCAGATTCTCATCGAACAACACCACATCTCCCAACACCAATGTATCACCAACTGCCGTAGCAGCTTCCAGCATATACTGTTTATAATTGGAAGGTTTGGTTATCGAACAAAGAATTTCCTGATAGCGTGAACAGAACGTCTGGTCTTTCCGTTCATCCACAACCACCCAGTTCTTCCCGTCATAGGAACCTTTCAATATCCAGGCACACGGATCATGTACAGGCGTCTCGCCGGACGAATAGATTTTATAACTTTGGATGGGAACAGTATATTGTTCATTAAAAATCACTTTATTTACCCCTTCCGTTCCCACGAAACAGGTTGTCGGATTCCCATCTGACAATTCAGGAACATTCACCGGTAATTTTGCCTGACAAGAACACAATAATAAACTTATCGATACTAATATATAACTCTTCATGCTTTCAAAAATATTTCAGTTTTTACTTATTCGACAACTTAATGAAAATACTCCGCTGGAAATACTAAATCATCTCCAGCGGAGATTAAAACTAAAAACACAAACTCCCCATTATTTTTTACATCAGTGAAAAATTCTTTACTTTACCAAATTCATCACAATATTAAAAATTCCCCTCTATACAAGAGTAACACTCAAATGCCAAAAGAATACCACAATTGACATTGATCAATTATGATACTATTTAGGAAATCTACGACACCTTCTATACTTTGTAAAGACAAACCAGAGCACCAAAATCATAAAGCATCCATCTGTTTTCGTCACCGATACGGACTAATCATATAACTGTTTTGCAAAACCAACCATCATACTATCATATCCGTCTATATACAACTTTAAACCAATAAGTTACAGCATGACAGTTGCCGTTTTTTACTATCATTCATCTGTCATAACCATCATGGCGAAAAAAACGATAACATCCAGTGTATCAATTATACGACAAAAACAGAGACCGTCCGGGAACAGGTACAAAACATGTTAAAACAGCTTCATTTTTCATCAAGACCGGCTTTTCTTTTGTCAAAAACGGCTTGAAGAGCCGCTTGAGACCCGGGTGTAAGAGCCACGGAGACCCGGGTGTGGGAGAGGTGCAGACCCGGGTCTGTGCAAGGCCTTTCCGTGGATGCGTGGATGTTTATCCGCCATGCCGTGGGTGTTTTTATGCCTCGTTTTTGCATCTTGTCCGGCAAACTAGGTCGTTTTAACACAAAAACGTTCTCGTTTTATCGATGACCATTTGGGCTTATATAAATGCAAACATCCCATTATCAACCATATAAATAAACCGACAAGTAAAAATCATGATAGATGCATGATGGTAGAATGATAGTGAAAAACAGCAACTATCATACTTTAACATACTGTAAAGCAACAGTTAACAACCAGAAATGACAGTATGATGGTTGGTATGCGAAATTTTCATAAGGGAAAAGAGGTGATCCCGGATAGTAATTTTGGTTGCCCTAAAAACAAACAAGCCTGCCAAGAAAAACTCAGCAGACTCGTTATATTATTCTGAAAAAATAGCCTATTATAATTAAGTGCTACATTAATATTCAAAATAGCCATTCTTTCAGTCAGCCATGCACCATTATTCCCAACCCGGAGTTGTCTGTTTCAGGATCGGACTTGCATTCAGTTGGTTTTGAGGAATAGGGAAATAGCTATATTCTTTGTCTGTAGCATCTTTTCCCTTATTCCACCATTCTTCATGGAATTTATTCCAACGAATCAAATCAATACGGCGGCGGCGTTCACCGATGAACTCACGTCCCCACTCATCTAAAAATTCAGAATCCGTCAACTTATCCAGATTTGCCACATAGCTATATTTCGACCATTCTTCCGCAGGGTAATTTCTTACCCGTACATAATCCAATAGTTCAGCTGCTTTTGCCTTATTTCCTTCCCTGTAATAGCATTCTGCCAATGAGTAATACATTTCAGACAAGCGCATCTCAGGAGTAGACTGAGAACGGAACAAACCATCATGATCCGGTAAATAAGGGAATTTATTGAAACGGAAACCGGAATTTTCTTCACCGGTAGTCACCTGAGAACCTTTCGCGATCACATCAGCATCATTACAAATGAAATATCCCCCACGGGCAGCAGCATCCAACAAGGCTTGTTTCTTGTTTTCGGCGTTCAACGACTTATCTTCTGAAAAACGTCCTACCTGGTCGACAAACACCAACGGGAAACCCATCCATTCTTCGGAGCCATTCACATTTTCATCTGTAAAACCATATTGCTTCGACTCGTCATATTTCATCTGTGCCCCTTGCAAGAAGAAACCTTCATAACCACCTTTCGCATCTGTCGTATGGAACGGAATTACACGATAGTCACACTTCGCATATTTTTCAAATGGATTTCCGAGTCCGCTGGCAAACTGATACACATTTCCTTGGAAGTCACGAGAAGGCTGCAAATGGATACCGTTGTTGCCACCACCATCGCTACCAATCGTCTGGGCTGCAGAATAGTGCATACCATCTGCCCACATCGTCTGTTGTTCCAAACGACCGCGTTCGTGCCAAAACTCGAACATATTCTCAGGAGACTGATATTTATTGATACCAGAACGGAACGGATCACGATAATCTTGTTGGTTTATGCTGTATGTACCATATTTACCGGCAATAATATCTTCCGCCCATTGCTTACAATCAGCATAATGATCCTCACCAATCCACACCTTGGCATTCAAATAAAGACGAACCAACAAACCGGCTGCCGGTCCCTGTGTCCAACGTCCGAGACGTTTTTCTTTCGGCAATGTAGGGATACATTCTTTCAATTCCGACTCAATGAAATCATAAACCTCTTTTGCTGTACTCTGAGGCACGATTTCATCAGAAGCCTGTTGTTCCGTAGCGATTGGAACCTGACGGTAAAAATCCAACAAAAACATGTAGTACCAAGCCCGCAATACACGTAAGTCACTATAATAAGCAGCCTTCTCTTCATCAGTAACACCGATCGCACTAAAATCAACCGTATTGAAATCACGCAACACCGTGTTTACCTGACTGATACACTGGTAAGATGCCACCCAAGCACCGTTGATCTGTCCTTGAATATAGTTCCATTTATGTTCGTGCAGGCGAATCCATTGGCCATCGTCATATCCGTGCCGTCCTTTCTGTGTCCAGACAAAATGGTCACCTGTCAATTCCTGCAACTTCCAGATATCACCGCGCCACGTAACATTGTCACTATGTTCGAAACAACGAACCACGGCAGCTTCAACAGACAATTTATCCGTATAATAATTGTCTCTCACTAAATCTGAATATACTTTTTCTGTCAGATCCGTACAAGATGTCATGGCAAGAGCACCCAACAAACCTGCAGCACATAATAATTTAATTTTTTTCATGTTCTGTCTCTTAATTTAATTAATAAGTGATTTGTACGCCAAATGTCAGATTCCTTGCGGTCGGATAGACCTCCATTCCACCGATTCCCGGCCACAAGCCTGTAGTCGTCACCGTCGTCGGATCTACCCCCGAATACTTAGTCAATGTAAACACGTTCTTCAACGTACCATACACACGTAAATTAGAAATCCACTTCGTATTCAATTTCGGAGTCCAACCCAATGTGATATTGTCCAAACGTAAATAATTACCATTCTGCAAGAAATAGTCACAAATCACTTTCGGACCTTTGATATGAGCATTTTCTTCATAAGCGGAAGATAACTTGTTATCGCCGGAAACCACTTGCAGACCATAATACATTTCATACTGGTTCATCACTTTATAGCGAAAACGTCCACGGAAGAACAAAGACAAATCAAAGTCTTTATATCTGAACGTATTTCCCCAAGACAACTCCCACTTGGGAACACCTGTTCCATCCAGATAAACCTTATCCTGTTCATTACCATCGGCTCCCAACTTCGTTACTCCACCTTCTTCACCTTTTTCCCAAATCAGGATATTACCTGCATCATCGACACCTGCATAACGGAATCCATAAAAAGAACCTATCTCGATTCCGTCTTCTAGACGCTGAGCCGAACCAGGATTACCCGGAGAGGGGAATCCATCACCTTCTATATACCCCAACTGATACTTTTCGTTAGAGAATGATTTCAGTTTGGATTTTGTATAAGCCAAATTCAAATTTGTAGAATAAGAAAAATCTTTTGTTTGTACTGCATCCCAATTCACTTGGAACTCAAAACCTTTAGATGTAGTTGTACCCACATTTGCATAAATTTTATCATGCAGATACGGTGGCAAAGGAACAGGATATTCACCGATTACATCACGACCTTCACGAATGAATGCATCAAAGCTACCCGACAGACGAGAGTTAAATAAAGTATAATCAATACCCAAGTTGTAAGAAATCTGTTTTTCCCAAGCCAAATCATAATTTGGGTTATTACCTGGTCCATACCCCATGATAAATTTACCATAAGTATCACTATAGTACTGTCCGAATCCAGAATATTTGGCCTGTGCCGTATAACGGTCGAACCCGGAACGTCCGGTTACACCATACGAAAAACGAAGTTTTAAATCGTCAACGGCAGAACTGTTTTCAAACACCGGCAATTTGGACACACGCCAAGCAGCCGATGCTGCCGGGAAAAGTCCCCATTTATGATCTTCACCAAACTTAGAGTTACCTTCATGGCGTAAAGATCCTGTAAACAAGAATACGTCATTCCAGTTATAATTAATACGCCCCAAAAACGCGATTGTTTTTTCTTCTTCTTTATGGGATTCCATCCCCAAGCGGCCATTCACCTTTTCGTACTCACCGCCTTGAAGATAGTTATATAAGAATGCATCGGAAGGAAAATCACGGTTCGATGCTGAGAACCATTCGTAATCGAATTGCTGATAGGAATAACCGCCCATAATTTTGAAATCATGTTCATCATTGATTTTGAACGAATAATTTCCCAACCATTCCAATGTCCAATCTGTCCAAGCTTCCTGTTTCAAGAGTGCATAACCATTATAATTTCCATTAATACAATCTTTATGTGTCTTGAACTTATACTGAGACTGTTTCTTGTTATGTCCTTGGCGACCAAGCTTTAATTCTGTATTCAGATTTTTCAGAATGTTCAGTTTCAAGTTCAAATCGATTGTGGAATATTCCTGTTTTGCACCATTCTCCTGCTCCGTCAAATTTTTGACAGGATTAAAGGAATAACTATTACCTTTGAATGCATCCATCTCATCCACACTGAACGTCGGATTCAACTGAACAGCCTGCTTGAACGAAGCATAATCCGTATAATCTTCGTCAGCTATACGATAAGAGAAATTACCGCCTACTTCCAACAACCCCTCCAAAGTCGTATGCTTAAAGTTTCCACGTAAACCGTATTCTTTACGATCAGAAGCGATATCCAATCCTTCCTTACCTTTAAAGTTAGCAGACATACGGAAAATAGTTGTTTCGCTACCACCGGACAATGAAATATTGTGATTATGACCAAAATTATTTTTATTGATCAACTCATCATACCAATTGGTTCGATGCCCGTAATCAACAGCACCTGTAACCTTGTCCAAATAGGCTTCTGCATCCAAAACATCCGGTTTGCTTGCCACAAAATCATGTTCGACATAGCCATCATACGTAATGGTCGTCTTACCCGCCTTTCCCTGTTTGGTCGTTACTAAGATTACACCATTTGCACCACGAGAACCATAGATAGCTGCAGCAGAACCATCTTTCAATACGGTAATAGACTCGATATCCGACTGTGCCAAATTACGCAAATCTCCTCCCGGCATACCATCAATCACAATCAACGGACTGTTACCGGCCTTCAAAGAAGAAGCTCCAGAATACTACCACTCGTATTCGGGTCAGCAGCGGCAACACTATTAACCACGACTCCGGCTACTTTTCCATCCACCATCTGCATCGGATCATTCACGGCACCAGCCAAAAAATCTTTGCTACTTACACTCGTAACTGCCGTAGTCAAATCCTTCTTCACAGAAGAACCATAACCGACCACCACTACTTC
>NZ_MNQY01000052.1:27061-35147 GCF_001915675.1 Parabacteroides sp. merdae-related_45_40
GTGTCTTCTTGCAATGTAATATTAAAGGTTGTCTGACCTTTTACCGGCACTTCCAATGTCTTAAAACCGATATAAGAGATTTGCAATACAGCATCATCCGGTACATTTTCAACAGTAAATGTACCGTTCACATCGGTAATGTTACCGATCGTTGTTCCTTTGACGATCACATTGGCACCAATAACAGGGTCTCCAAAATTATCAACCACAGTACCCGTCAAAGTCCGACCTTGTTGTATAACCATCACTTCACGATCCAATACCGGAACAGCAAATGCGGCATTAACAGAAAAAGCAGACATTAATAAGCATAAGGCTGAGGCCTTCACTATCCCATTTGGGGATAATAGCTTAGATTCATTCATCATTTTTTTGCTTTTAATTTAACATGAACACATTAAAATTCAGAAAATTGAAAGAACTATCTTCCAATCTATATTTTTTAATTTTATTTTTTGTAATTCAATAACAATATTAGCCGATCTTAACACAATTACAGTAACACAGGGCAGCAAAAAGAGTATCATATTCAACCTATGACCGATTATGACACTCTTTTGTACAATCAGGACACTACACAAAAAAACAATAAAAGATTATTTCGCATTTGTAAAGTCTGTCGACAGATCAACCCCTGCATCCAAATGACACGCCAAACACTTGACATGTAATGACACTCCAAAATCGGAAAGACAAGAAAAACGACAATTCAAGACGAACCGATATTTCAACAGAAATAGAAATATGACCAAAAAGGGGGTATTGTCTGCTTTATCCAATTATATCGGATAAACCGAATTAAAGACTACGAATAAAAATCAGTTACATTTGGAAACGCCCTATTGCATCCGTCGATACTCTCCCGGTGTAACTCCGTATTTGGCTGAAAACTCACGATAAAAATAGGACTTGTTGGAAATTCCGACCTGATAGATGATTTCTTGCACACTCAGGTTCGTCGTGACTAAAAGCCGGGCAGCATGCATCATGCGGTAGTCCTTGATAAAATCACTCGGTGTCAACGGTGAAATTTTTTTAAAACGACGATACAAAGCACGGGTATTCATGCCTAATTTGTCGGCTATAAGTTCAGGACGCAACGTATCCTGAGCAAGGTTTTCCTTAATTATAGCTGTCACAGAATCCATAAACTCCTTATCTTCCTGATGGATCAACTGGCCGCCGGACTGCTCATAAGCGCTTTCCGGAGAATAATAATAGTCTTTCAGTTCTTTTTTATTCGCCATCAATCTGTTCACAACGGAATGGAGCACTACGGATGAGAATGGCTTGGTCAGGTATACATCGGCACCCAGATCCAATCCTTCCGCCTGTTCGCTTTCCGAGACTTTTGCCGATACTACGATTAAAGGTATATGCCGGGTGAACTTATCAGACTTGATACGGCTGATCAACGCAAACCCATCCATACTCGGCATCATGATATCCGTAATAATCAAATCAGGAGTTTGCTGGTCCATCAAGGCCAAAGCCTCTTCTGCATTAAATGCCTCCCGAACGGCATATTCGGACGATAAAGTTTCCTTAATCAGCCAAACGATATCCCGGTTATCATCAACCACCAAGATAACCGGATTACCGATATTCCCAGTGGTTTCGGCAGCCACTGCCGAAACCACTGGTTGTGCAACCGGAACCTCTTCATCGGCTTGTTCGTCTAAATCCATTTCCTCGACCTCCAGATAAGGCAACGTAACGATAAATCCGGCAGATTCCCCCTCCTTGCTTTCCACATTTATCTCACCACGAAGCAACTGGACCATACTATGGCAGATGAAAAGTCCTAATCCGTTTCTGGAAGTCATCTGAGTATAATTATTTCCATCCAAATCTCCTAAGATATGAAAACGATCAAAAATCGTTTTCAAGTCAGCTTCCGCTATCCCCTTACCCGTATTATATACCTTTATTATCAGAGACTCATTTTCTATCCGGACAGAAACATCAATCGTACCTCTCTGTTCCGTGTACTTGAATGCATTCGACACCAAATTGCGTATAATCTTTTTCAAACTGGGTACATCCGTATTCCAATAAACCGGTTTATCAACATCACTGAAGGTAAAATTGATCCCGTTCTGCTCCGCAACAGGTATAAACGATTCGCATTGCTTCCGGATCAAACTGCTTACGGACACCCGTTTGATCTGTATATGACTGAATCCGACCTCCTCGATCTTTCTGATATCCAAAATTTCCTGGATCAACTCATTCAGATTTGTGACATTCTCACCCAGGATACGGGCATACTTCTCCAATTTCCCATCAGCCAATCGGTCAGCGGATATCTTGATATAATCATTTACGCCATTAATCAAAGTCAAAGGCGTACAAAGCTCATGCGTGATGTTGGCAAAGAAATTCAACTTCGCTTCATATAGTTTTTCTTTTTGCTCTTCTCTGATTTTCCGGGCGACTTCGGCCTGTTTTTCCACAATCCGGCGGCGCAGCCAATACACGATACCCAAACATATGGTCGCCAGTACCAAACCATAGGCAATCATGGCCCAAGAACCGCGGTACCAGGGAGGCAACACCCGTATATGCAAAAAAGACTCCTTGGCATCCGAATCGAACACATCATTCTTGTAACGGACTTTCAAAACATAATTGCCATAAGGTAACTTCGTAAAAACAACCTCGTTATCTTTCTGCAGTTCGGTCCATGATGTATTATAGTTTTCCAATAAGTACGAATACTCATAGTTTTCCCCGTGTATATAGTCGGTCGCCACAAAAGAAATCGAAAATGTGGATATGTTGGGGGGAATGGTCACATATCCGGTTTTCTGATCCGTATAGTCATACAAACTATGCGTTTCATGCCCCATCTTCATTTCAAAAAAATGTAAGGCCGGCTTATAATTCTCCTGCCGGTCGTTTTGCGGATCTACCCATATCACCCCGTTAATCCCACCGAAGAACAGTTTTCCCGTGTAAGGGCACTTCCAATAAGCATCATCCGAGAATTCCGTCACATCCAGATCAGGACTTTCATAATTATGAAAAAAACGATTGTGAGGATTATATTTGGTAAGTCCCTTATTCGTACTCAGCCAAACACAGCCGTCAGAATCTTCCAGAATACCGTGAACCATATCATTCTTGATACCGTCGATCCTGCTATATTGGCGTACTTCCGCCGGGTTCCCAGAATGTAATTTCATCTGTGTCATACCAGAACTCGCCCCCTGATAAAAAGTAGAATCCTTGCTATAACACATACAAAGCACATCCCCTACCGCCCGGTTACCGGCATTATTCATCGGAATAAATTCGTATTTCTTAGTCAACAGATTAAAACGAACCAATCCATATCCCCCACGGCTCCCTAAATAAAGAAGAGAAGCCTCATCATCATAACTCATAGAATGGAACTCATTACAAATCTTTCCATCCTTTTCAAGGATAAAAGACTTTACATATTTAATCACAAGCTCCCCCCCTTTTCTACCAATAACAACTTCCAGCAAACCATCTCCGGTCGTTGCCATCCATAACGTCGAATCATTCACTTCACGGATGGCATGGACATATCTGATCTTTGTATCAACAAGACTTGCCATCGTATGGACTTTCTTGTCCACTAAGGAATAATATGACAACCCCGGTCCTTCTGTCCCGATCCACACCCAGGGATAATAGTTACTTTTACGGAAACAATAGACACGATCACTAGACAAGCCGCTCGATGTTGTGAAGTGTTTGACTTTCTCGGCTGGTATTTTTCCTTTTTCATAGGAATCATAATCTTCCACACGCACAAAACCATTTCCTTTAGTTCCGAACCAAATTGTTTTCTCATCCTCGGTATAGATCGAACGGACCGGATTCCGCACGACAATCGGCAAACTCTTGAGTTGAATCCCTGAAAATCGGTTATACTTGTCATAATACATCCGGACTCCCTGCCCGTCCGTCCCCACCCATAGGATATCCTGCTTCCGGTCAGGTAAAACACAAAATAGCCCGACATCAAACCTCAATGCCTCTTCCTGATTATCGATGTTTAGCAAAAGCCCGTTCCTGAAAACCAAGTAGGGGACGGAATGAAACAAAGCGATACGGGAAAGCTTTCCATATTGCTCCATCCAGCCGGTAAGGTCGGCCAGATACTCTTTCCTGCGATCTTTCATCCGGTAAGAATAAAAGTGGTTTTCCATATCCACATAATACAAAGTGCCATCGAGGTAATAAGCACGGTCAATTTCCTTTTCATGAATCGGAGTTTTCTTTATGTCCAATACCAAGGGAAAAGACTCAAAATCCGGACAAATCTCAAGCAGGCAGCCATCGGCGTCAAGAATAAAGAATTGCCTTTCTCCGTTTGCAAACAAGACTTTGGATACTTCTTCATTCATTCCCTGTACATGTACATCCTGAAAAGAGCCGGTTTCGGGAGAATAGCAGGAGATAAAATCTTTTTGCTTTATGAGCAGTGTATTACCAGCCGAATCAGACACCACATTCAAACATTCGGGATATTCCGTGTAGGACTCCGTCACCTTCCGGTCTTTCAGCGAGAACCGATTCAATCCCATAGAAGTCGATACCCACAGAAATCCATCCCCACCATACACGATTTTATTGATGATATTACTGCATAAGGTATTCTTGTTATTCGGTTCAAAGCGAAATACATATGTATTCTTGCCGTTATACAGATTCAAACCGTCGTAGGTACCGATCCACATATAACCGTTCTCATCCTGATACATGTCAAGGATAGCATTATTTGACAAATCTATATTATTTGCCATATGCAGGGAAATCCCCGCAGACACCGGACAAGAAAAAAGGAACAAACAGACAATAACAGCCCTTACAAAACGGAAAAATGCCGCATATCTGGTATCTATATAGGATAAATTCATAATAACGATTATTAGGCCACAAATATAGCAAATAATGTGTCAATTTTTTCTTACTTTTGCGCCAAACGTCTGTAACTAATAAAGTATTAATCGTTTTAATACATAAATAT
Source organism: Parabacteroides sp. merdae-related_45_40 (assembly GCF_001915675.1). Lineage (NCBI taxonomy): Bacteria > Pseudomonadati > Bacteroidota > Bacteroidia > Bacteroidales > Tannerellaceae > Parabacteroides > Parabacteroides sp. merdae-related_45_40. The sequence continues at coordinate 32,067 of NZ_MNQY01000052.1, forward strand.
ATGAAAAAGTATCTTCCTATCGCCGCTTCCGTCCTGCTTCTTGCAGCCTGTAGCGAAAAACCGGGTTACGAAATTACCGGTACCGTTTCAAACAGTGATTTGAATGGTAAGTATGTATATCTCTATGAATATGGGGTAAAAGATGCTGCACCATTGGACAGCGCCTTAGTACAAAACGGATCTTTTGCTTTGAAAGGCACACAAAACGCTCCTGCCCTCCGTACTCTCCGTTTTTCGGAAGAAGTGGTTGAACCGGTGCGTGTCGCTCCCGGAGAAAACGCTCCGTTCATGGCAACATTCGTACTTGAAAACGGAAAATTAGCAGTCGTGCTGGACTCTACTTCCACTGTTAGCGGTACTCCCGAAAATGACGCACAAAAAGAATTGCAGGCCAAAATCAAAGACTTACGTTCTGGTATAGACAAATTGGTCGCCGATATGAAGTCGGGCGATGAAAATCTGATAAAGCAGGCGGAAGCCAAATATGAAGAGATCGACCGTAAGATTACGGAAACCGTTGTCAACTACATCCTGGCTCATACAGATAAACAGTCTGCCGCCAAGAACCTCTACGATTTCCGTTACAACATCGACGAAGAGCAGCAAAATGAAATCATCTCCAAAGCAGATTCTTCTTTCAAGTCCGTTCCGGGAATCAGCTATATGATCGATCATCTGAATGTTTTGAAAAAGGTAGCCATAGGACAGAAGTTCACTGATTTCGAAATGCCGAACGCTAAAGGTGAGGTGCACAAACTTTCCGAATACGTCGGTAACGGCAAAGTCGTCCTGATTGATTTCTGGGCATCTTGGTGTCCTCCCTGCCGTGCAGAAATGCCGAATCTGGTCAAAGCCTACAAAGATTACAAGGACAAAGGATTCGATATTGTCGGTATCTCGTTGGACAGCAAAGCCGATGCGTGGGCCAAAGGCGTAAAAGACCTAAACATCACCTGGACACAACTGTCCGACTTGAAAGGTTGGCAGAACAGCGGTGCCGCTCTTTATGGTGTCAACAGCATCCCTCATACCGTACTGGTTGACAAAGACGGTACAATCATCGCCAAGAACCTGCACGGTCAGGAGTTGGAAGATAAAATTAAAGAAGTTTTGAAATAACCGGTCCTGTTGCACGGCTGAATTTTAAATTTTATCTTTGTGCGGTCTTTTAAAAGCGATCTTACATTAAAATTAGCATAAAGTTTTATTATCACTTTAATATAATAAATTAGCGATTATGATTTATTCACATGAAGTTCAACACATGTGTGTTGTAAAGAAGGGAGCTAACCACCAGTGTGCTCCGATTCCTGAAGAAGGAAAGTGGGTTAGAGCAACTCAGATTTCTGATATTTCTGGTTTGACACACGGTATCGGTTGGTGTGCACCGAAACAGGGTGGATGTAAGCTGACTCTGAACGTTAAAGAAGGAATTATCCAGGAAGCACTTGTAGAAACTATCGGTTGCTCCGGAATGACTCACTCTGCTGCTATGGCTTCAGAAATCCTGCCGGGCAAAACACTGTTGGAAGCATTGAACACTGACCTTGTTTGTGACGCTATCAACACTGCAATGCGCGAATTGTTCCTGCAGATCGTTTACGGTCGTACACAGTCTGCTTTCTCTGAAGGTGGTCTGCCTGTCGGTGCCGGTCTGGAAGACTTGGGTAAAGGTCTGCGCAGCCAAGTAGGAACCATGTTCGGTACATTGGCAAAAGGTCCTCGTTACTTGGAAATGGCAGAAGGTTACTGTACTCGTATGGCTCTCGATGCTGACGATGAAGTAATCGGTTATGAATTTATCCACTTAGGTAAATTCATGGATATGGTGAAGAAGGGTATGGATGCTAACGAAGCACTGGAAAAAGCCAAAGGCTCTTACGGTCGTTTCAAAGAAGCTGTAAAATATATCGATCCTCGTAATGAATAAGAAGACACTGACACGCGTCCTTCTCGGGCTGATCGCTATCACCACAGTGGCAACGGTTATCGCTTACTTCGTGATTAAGCCGGACCGTCCCTGGATGGCTTTTTATGTGGCCTGCTGCGGCGGTGTACTTGTTTTCAATTTTCTGATATCTTTATTTCTGGTAAATAAGAATTTAAAAAAGTAAAAAATAATATGGCTTTATTTGAAAGTTATGACCGCCGTATCGATCATATCAACGCGGTTTTAAAAGAATATGGTATCAACGGTATCGAAGATGCAAAGGCTATCTGCGACGCTAAAGGTATCGACCCTTATACAATGTGTAAGGAAACACAACCTATCTGTTTCGAAAATGCTTGCTGGGCTTACGTTGTAGGTGCTGCAATCGCAATCAAGAAGGGCTGCACCAACGCTGCCGAAGCTGCTGAAGCTATCGGTATCGGTCTGCAGGCATTCTGTATCGCCGGTTCTGTTGCCGACGATCGTAAAGTTGGTATCGGCCATGGTAACCTGGCAGCTCGTTTGCTTCGTGAAGAAACAAAATGTTTCGCATTCCTGGCTGGTCACGAATCTTTCGCAGCAGCCGAAGGTGCTATCAAGATCGCTGAAATGGCAAACAAAGTTCGTAAAGAACCGTTGCGTGTTATTTTGAACGGCCTAGGTAAGGATGCTGCTAAAATCATTTCCCGTATCAACGGCTTCACTTACGTTCAAACTCAGTTCGACTATATGACTGGTGAAGTAAACGTAATCGAAGAAAAAGCATACTCAAACGGTCTGCGTGCAAAAGTTAAGTGCTACGGTGCTGACGACGTTCGCGAAGGTGTTGCCATCATGCGTAAAGAAGGTGTTGACGTGTCTATCACAGGTAACTCAACTAACCCGACTCGTTTCCAGCACCCGGTTGCAGGTACTTACAAGAAAGAATGTATGGAAAACGGTCACCCGTATTTCTCTGTAGCTTCAGGTGGTGGTACAGGCCGTACCCTGCACCCGGATAATATGGCAGCCGGTCCTGCTTCTTATGGTATGACCGACACGATGGGCCGTATGCACGGTGACGCTCAGTTCGCTGGTTCTTCATCCGTACCTGCTCACGTTGAGATGATGGGATTCCTGGGTATGGGTAACAACCCGATGGTAGGTGCTAC
>NZ_MNQY01000053.1:0-46518 GCF_001915675.1 Parabacteroides sp. merdae-related_45_40
CCGATCTTATTCATCAACATTCCCGTCGGGACGGAAAAGATCAGAAACCAGAAGAACACTAAAGAAGGAAAGATATTCGCTTCGGAATCCGTCAATCCTAAATCCAACTTCACATAGTTGGAGGCAATTCCTACCAAATCCACAAATCCCATCGTGAAGAAAACTAACATCACTGGGATCAGCCTTATATACAAGCTTTTCTCTTTCATAATCAGTCTTTATATAGGATAAGCAGGCCATGCACCCTCTTTCGTACAAACAAAAGCTGCTGTCCCGACAGCTGTTTGATGGGCTTCGCGCAAGGATTTACCGGCTAATATAGAATAAACGAATGCTCCAGAGAAAGAATCTCCCGCCCCGACCGTATCAGCCACCTCGACTTTGGGAGTAAGAATCGTCGACTTGTCGGCAACCGTATAGACAGAACTGTAGCGACTGCCGGCAGTCAAAATCATATAGCGCAGGCTGTAACGCTCAACCAATTGGCGGCAAGCTGTATCTTCATCCTCCGAAAGGGAGAACATTTCACGTATCAGGTCGAGTTCCTCGTCATTGATCTTAAATACATTCGCCTCTTCCAGCAGACTGGCGATCAACTCCTTCGAGTAGTAAGACTGGCGGATATTGACATCGAAAAACCGAAGCGCCTCTTTACGGGCATAGGAAAGTAACGCATGAATCGTCGCACGCGATTCGGGCGAACGCTGCGCCAACGTACCGAAGCAGATGGCATCCGCTTCTTTCACCAGATCGACGGCTTCCTGAGTCAAAGGTATATGATCCCAGGCAACACCTTCTATAATCGTATAGGTCGGGATACCGTCTTTCAACTCCACCATCACGCTTCCGGTAGGATATTCGACTGTCCCCAGCAAATGGCAGATACCGTTCTTATCCAACTCCTGGACGATCTCCGTCCCAAACACGTCATTCCCGACCGCGCTGACCGCATATCCTTCGGCCCCCAATTGGGTAGCATGGTATACAAAATTGATCGGAGCGCCTCCGGCACGTTTCCCCGTTGGCAACACATCCCAAAGGAGTTCGCCTATACCGACAACAACAGGTTTACTATCTTTCATTAATTTACTTATTTTATATTTTCTAAATTACTCCCAGATGGATCGGAACGTGTATACTTCCATTTCTTTTACTTCGATATTATTTCCAAAAAAATGGAATCCTTCCCTGTTTTTCAAGTCCGGCCGACGCTCCATCGAATAAGAATAAGCCCCATCATCAATATAAACTTCAATAGAAGTTTTATCCAAGATAATATCGGCCGCGATTTCCATGCTTGTCATGTCCTCGGGCGAATAAAACACACCATTGATCCGATTGTAATTCATATCGTAATCCAGTAATGACTGCCCGAACAGGTTCAGGCCGGCATTCGTGGCATGAGACAATTTGAGGGTTGTACGGATACGCAATGTACTTGCATCCTTATACTGCCGAAGCAGTTCATCAGCTTTATCTGCCGTCAGCGCTCTCCACTTTCCGACTGATGTCTGCAAGCGGTCAAGTTCGTCGATCGGTTTACTAAACAGGCGAATGCCGTCTTTCGTCGTTCTCAAAGACAACTCCGTCGGGAATAACATCATCCCATTAAAAGGCATTCCCGGATGAGAGATACGCCCCCAACCGATCTGAATACGACGGCCATCCGACTCAGGTATATTCGTAAACGTCTGGGCAGCATAGATAGAACCGGTCGAATAGTAATATTTGCCGGATTCAGGTGTAAATTTCTTTCCGTCAAACACACCCAACATATAAGTCCCGGAAGCACCATACATCACCCATTTAGTATTGTCCTTATTCCCATCGACAGGGAGTTCGAACAATTCAGGGCACTCCCAAAAACCGGTAATATGGCTTTCGAACGTCCAGTCTTTCAAGTTGTCAGAGTTGTATATGGAATGTCCATCGCGCTCATTCAGCACCATGACCCATTTACCTGATGGTTTATGCCAAAAGACTTTCGGATCGCGAGTATCCTTACTGTTCCATTTGGCCTTAGAATCGATCACCGGATTGCCCTTATATTTTGTCCAAGTGCGTCCTTTATCCAGGCTATAGGCTATACATTGCACCTGCTTTTCCGGGTTGTCAGCTGTATAAATAGCCACCATCGCCGGAATACCATTCTTTCCGAAGCCGGAAGTATTGTCATAGTCGACCACTGCCGAACCGGAAAACACCGTACCGTGTTCGTCGGGATACAGGGCGATCGGTAGCTCTTCCCAATGTATCAAATCATTGCTTACTGCATGCCCCCAATGCATATTCCCCCAGTCGCGTTCATACGGATTATGTTGGTAGAACAAGTGATATTCACCGTCATAATACAGCAATCCATTAGGATCATTGTTCCATCCTCTACGTTGAGTATAGTGGATTTGCGGACGGTTGGTTTCTTTATACAAGCTATCTTGTCCGGTTATTTCATCTGCTTGATAAATCTTGTTTATACCTGTTTTATTCCCAGTATAAGATATTTTTATCTCTTTGTTCTTCAAGGCGGACATATCGCAAAACACCCAATAGTCCGGTTTTCCCGAGGCCAAACGAATCTCAAACACCCGCTCTTGCCGCCCTCCCACATCAAATGTCATCAGAGCCCGGTCTACCTGATGCGAAACCGGCAGATTGAGGTATCTCTTCGTTATTTTCATTGTCAGGTCTTGCGCACTCAAGGTGAAGATACAACCCACCAGGGCACTCGCAAGCACCCCTATACGTTTGTTATTCATTTCAGCATTAATTATGCACCAGCGTTCCGATGTTTTCACCGCTCATCACCTTTTTCAGATTACCGTTGGTGTCCATGTCGAAGACGATGATCGGAAGATTGTTTTCCTTACACATCGTGGTGGCTGTCAGGTCCATCACCTTGAGGCCGCGCGTATAGATTTCGTCGTAGGTGATGTCCGAGAACTTGGTAGCAGTCGGATCCTTTTCCGGATCGGCAGTATAGATACCATCTACACGGGTTCCTTTCAGCATCACATCCGCTTCGATCTCGATACCACGCAGGGAAGAACCTGTGTCAGTCGTAAAAAACGGATTGCCAGTACCGCCCGACATAATCACAACATGGCCCTGTTCAAGCAATTCGATCGCACGCCATTTGTTATAAAACTCGCCGATCGGTTCCATACGGATAGCAGTCAGCACTTTGGCTTTCACGCCCTGAGCGACGAGGGCAGAACTCAAGGCCAAACTGTTGATGACCGTTGCCAGCATCCCCATCTGGTCGCCTTTCACACGGTCGAAGCCTTTGGAAGCCCCGCTCAGGCCGCGAAAGATGTTGCCGCCACCAATCACAATTCCAATCTGGACACCCATTTCGGCAATTTCCTTGATCTGCGTCGCATATTCGTTCAGACGAACTTCGTCTATACCATATTGTTTACCTCCCATAAGCGATTCTCCGCTTAATTTCAACAGGATACGTTTGTACTGAGCCATATTGTCTTGATTTATTTGATTGTTATACCCACAAAAATACAGTATTTCAATGACCCAGCAATAGCAGTCCTTTATTTTAGTAAAACATTTTAACGAGACTGCACACCCACTGTAACAATTTTGTAACATCCCCCTTCTACCTTTGTCTGTAAAAAAGAGAAACACACACTTATATTACTTATTTTGAAGACGCGAAGAAATCACCAAGACCTTATTCCTAACTTTTATACGGCAATCCTCTTTCAGCGGAAAGAAACGGGTTGCCGTATATTTTCCCGCAATACCTATAAATACTTTAAAAACCGAAACAATACGGATTTACCTCTTGTTTTGAGGGAACAAAACTAAAAAACTGTTTTGATTTTTTCGCCTCATGACTTGAGATGTATTTTGGATCAGATTCATCGCTCTGATGAAGAAGATAGCGAGCTATCTGACGAAGAAGAGCGACGGATATGGCCAAAAAGACACTCAAAGCATAGGTAAAAAAACAGCAAAATAATAAAGCAGGCTGTTTGTAAAAAATCAAAACAGTTTCTAAAGTAGTAATCATTTAAAAACGTAATGGTATGAAAGATTTATTAATCGGTATGGTAGTCGGAGTTGTCACAGGTTATGTACTCCGCAAAATGGAAGATGATGGAAAATTCCGTTGCCTCCACGCAAACCTCCACCACCTCGCTTCAAAGGCAAAAGAAGAAGCGATGAACCTGAAAGACGCAGGCTTGGACAAAGTAGAATATGTTGCCGACCGCGTTCATCAGGTTGCAGAGCAGGAAAAGAGCAAAAAATAAAATAGTCGAAACAAAATCCTGCTCACTAATTCAGACATAGTTTGAGAAAGGTGTGTCAAATATCGGTATTCATGGGACACAAACAACGAAGACGAGCGCAGATCAACGCAGATATTATTAATTATCAGCAAAATAAACCTACGTCTATCTGTGTATTCTGCGTCATCTGCGTCCAGTGATATCAAATTGGCACACCTTCCTCGAATTATCGTGACAGACGTGTTTTACTAACGCGCCTCTCCATTTTTATCAGAGTTTATCCTTTAAATATTTTCCCGTATAAGATGCCTCGCACATGGCCACCTCCTCCGGCGTTCCGGTGCAAACCAGATTTCCTCCGGCATTCCCACCTTCGGGGCCGAGATCTACCAGATAGTCGGCACATTTGATCACATCCATGTTATGTTCGATAATGACAACCGTATGACCTTTATCGATCAGGGCATTGAAAGCCTTTAGCAACGTCTTGATATCATGGAAATGCAGGCCAGTCGTCGGCTCGTCAAAGACGAAAAGTGTCGGTTCCTGCTTCTCTTGACCCAAATAGTAAGCAAGTTTCACACGCTGGTTTTCACCACCGGACAAAGTGGATGAAGTCTGTCCGAGTTTGATATACCCCAACCCGACATCCTGGAGGGGTTTCAACTTTTTGACGATCTTCTTTTCCTGTGATCCCGGATATTGTCCAAAGAACTCAATCGCCTGGTTCACGGTCATTTCCAGCATATCATAGATACTCGCACCGTGATATTCGACATCGAGCACATCCTGTTTGAAGCGCTTGCCGTGGCAGGTTTCGCATTCAAGGGTGATATCGGCCATGAACTGCATTTCGACCGTAATCTTTCCTTCTCCCTTACATTCTTCACATCGTCCGCCTTCCTTATTAAAAGAGAAATAAGCAGCCGAATAGCCCATCTGTTTGGCAAGAGGCTGTTCGCCGTAAAGCTTACGGATCTCGTCGTAGGCTCCGATATAGGTCACGGGGTTGGAACGGGAACTCTTTCCGATGGAGTTCTGGTCGACAAACTCGATACTTTTGATCATGTGCATATCGCCTTCCAAGCCGGAACAGTCAACCATCAAGCGGGCAGCCTCGTCCAAATAATGCTTGACACCTTCGTAGAAAATATCACGCACGAGCGAACTTTTACCCGAACCGCTGACGCCTGTTACGACTGTCATCACATTCAGGGGGAACTTCACATCGATCCCTTTCAAATTGTTTTTACGGGCACCTTTCACCTCGATATAATTATTCCAGGGACGGCGATAAAGGGGCACTTCTATCTGGTCCTCTCCCGTCAGATACCGGACGGTATAGCTGTTGCTACTGGTTTTCAAATCGTCCACATCACCCTGATAGACCACTTCCCCACCCAGGCGACCGGCCTTCGGACCGATGTCGATAATGTAATCGGCCGCACGGATAATCTCTTCGTCATGCTCCACCACAACAACCGTATTACCTAATGCTTGCAATTGCCGGAGCACCTTGATCAGCAAATCGGTGTCACGAGAATGGAGCCCGATACTCGGCTCGTCCAATATATAAAGAGACCCGACCAAGCTACTCCCCAAAGAGGTCGCCAAATTGATACGCTGGCTTTCTCCTCCGGAAAGAGAGGAAGACAGGCGGTCAAGCGTCAGATAACCCAACCCCACATCCAACAGGAATTGCAGGCGGTTAGTGATCTCCGTCAGCAAACGTTTGGCAATGGATGCCTCGTTCTCGTCAAGTTGAAGGTGATCGAAAAAGGCTTTTGCTTCCGTAATCGGAAGGGTAACCAGTTCCGCAATATCCTTTCCCCCTACCTTTACATAAAGGGCTTCGGAACGCAGACGGGACCCTTTGCAAGTCGGGCAAACGGTCTTTCCACGATAACGCGCTAACATCACACGGTACTGTATCTTATACAGGTTCTCTTCCACAAATTTAAAAAAGTCATCGATGCCGTGCAGTCCGCGGGCACCGTGCCAAAGCAAGTCTTTCTCCTTTTGCGTCAGATCGTAATAAGGACGATGGATCGGGAAGTTATATTTCTCGCTCTTCACTATAAACTCTTTCAGCCATTCTCCCATCACATCGCCTTTCCAGCAGACTACCGCTCCCTGGAAAACAGACAAGCTTTTATCCGGCACGACCAAATTTTCATCGATACCGAGCACCTTCCCGAAACCTTCGCAAGTCGGGCAGGCGCCTAACGGGTTATTAAAACTGAACATCATATCGGTCGGTTCCTCGAACACCATACCATCGGCCTCGAATTTCTTGGAATATTCTTTTACAACCGTTCCTTCGGATGTGTAGATACGGATGATACAAGTATCGTGCCCTTCAAAAAATGCCGTTTCGGCAGAATCAGCAAGACGGCTTTTCAATGTCTTGTCATCCGATACGACCAGACGGTCTATCAACAGTTCAATCACCGGGTAGGAAAGCAATGCGTCATCCGCCAATACTTCACCGATACGGTAAACGGTCTCATTGATAGACAAACGGGTGTAACCTTCTTTTTGCAGGATTTCCAATTGTTCCTTGATACTGCGCCCATCCGGCAGGACGACAGGGGCGTATACGGCAAAACGAGTCCCGGCGGGATAACCCAAAACTTCTTTCACGATATCGCTCACCTGATGTTTCTTCACCTCCTTCCCCGACACGGGAGAGATGGTTTTCCCGATACGGGCATACAGGAGCCGAAGGTATTCGTATATCTCCGTAGAGGTTCCCACCGTCGAACGCGGGTTACGGGTGTTCACCTTTTGTTCGATGGCAATGGCAGGGGGAATACCTTTGATATAGTCGCATTCCGGCTTGCTCATACGCCCCAGGAACTGACGAGCATAGGCCGAAAGGCTCTCCACATAGCGGCGCTGCCCCTCCGCATACAACGTATCAAATGCCAATGATGATTTTCCACTACCGGAAAGGCCGGTTATAACGACCAGTTTATCTCTGGGGATCTCGACATCGATATTTTTCAGGTTATTGATTCGAGCTCCTTTGATGAATATAGAATTGTTTTCGGACATAATGATGATTTATCAGCCTGACATATAGACACGGATTACACATCTGTGTAATCCGTACCCAATATAAACAACGCAAAGGTAAAAAAGGATTGCCGTTTTGCCAAGTAAACGACTGACATTCACATTCGGAAACAATCAATTTACACATTCTATATAAACGGGGCCGACCAAGCCGGATTTCTGCAACGTATCGGTTGGTTTCCAGCTATTGCAGGGTGTCCAGGTTTTCCGTTCGGATTCCGGCAAACCACTGTCGCCGATCAAACGGTTCATCCAAGTGGTAACGACCTCTATCTCGACTTTATTCTTTCCTTTACGAACCAAATCCGTGACATTTACCCGGTAGGGAGCCGTCCAGACACCACCGGCATACTGACCGTTGATCTTCACTTTTGCCATCACACCGACATCGTTCAGATTCAGATACAATTCGCCCTCAGGCTTCTTTTTCAACTTAAATTCCGTTTCGTACCAAATCGTACCGGAATAATAGCGGATATCGGGGTTCTCGTTCTTACTGATATCTTCCAGGCGGGCAAAGGTCTGGCTTGCGGGGCCTCTTCTCTTTTCCTCAAAGGATACTTTCCAGGGAGCATCCAGGCGGACGAGCGTCTGCAGAACCGGATAGTTTAGTTGTAACCCTGTCCCCTCTGCTTTTGTGGCCGGCCGACGGAACACGATAAAAGCACTCTCATAAGGATACAACTTCAATGGAACGACTGTCCCCGCAGCTGTCTCCTCATAGGCCGGAAGCGTACGAATACGGCCTGTTGTCGCATCCCACAATTCCGGTTGCCTTGAACGGATACGAAATTCCGGACGGATCTCAATCATCTCGTCTTTCTGGTTGGAGATAAAATAGATATCTGCATCTCCGGCAGAACGATGTCCATAGAGAACCGGAGCATCTGCCAGCAATCCGCAATCCGGCACACAACCGATATGCTTCAAGGCCTCCTCCATTGTCATACCGAACAGCAATTCGCCCTTTCCTCTTTTGACAGCCTTCACACTTCGCCCGTCCAAACCGGACCATAATTCGCCGGCCAACTTTTCAACCTGCCTGTCAGCCGTCGGGAATGATTCTCCACTCGGCGAACGTTTCGGAGCCGGACCTAAGACAACTGCACCGTCTTCGATCAGTTTCTTGATCTTGTCAAGTAGTTCGGGACGCATGGTTTCAAGCTTCGGAAGTACCAGTATCCGGTATTGAGTGCCGTGAGGCAACGTCAGTAAACCGTCCTTGACAAAGAGGTCGCGCTCGATCACCTCGGCATTGATATAATCGAACTGGTAGCCTTTCGGCAGTTCAGGGTCTACGATACCGGTCATCTTGGGAGCATCTTCGCCGATGAAATAAGCGACATCGGCAATATTCAAGCCTTGTTGCAACATATAGTTGACTCGTTTCAGATAGGATGTAAACAAATCCATCTGCGGATACCAAGTGTTCAGCCGGTTGAATTCGCTGCTGAACCAGGCGTTCATCCCCGGCTCCCGTTCTTCCGAAGGCTGCGAGATATAGACATGCAACAACGTATTATTGATTCCTTCCGTAAAGAAACGGTCGCCACGCTGTTTCATCATGGCAGGATAACAACTGAAAGGCGTCCCTCCACTGGTAAACGATTCGGCCGAGATCTTCTGCTTTCCATAAATATGTCCGCAGGAAGAGGCGGCACGGTTCTCGATATTCCCTAAATCGCCAAAGCTCCAGAACTCGCCTCCTATCTCGTCCGATTGTCCGCCATATTGCAGGAACTCACCGGGAAACCCCCAATGCCCGTAGTTTTCCAACCAAGTCGTCAAACCATATTTATGACAGACATCCCGTAAGCCGCCGACATAATCGTATGCAACCTTATCTGCGATCAGACGGCGCAAATCCCAAAGGAAACGGTCGGAACGATCCTCGCTCCCGACCACATATCCTTCATAAGCGGGAAGAAACGGTAACGGGTCATAGCCGTAACGCGCCTGGAATTCCGACAAGAAATCGTCGGTAAAGTTTTGTCCGCCCGTTTCGTAACTATCTTGTACGACTACTTTCCAACAAGCACGGTCTTCAGCCGGAATACGACGGTAGATTTCACCCATGAAAGCCTCGAAATGCGCTTCTACATGTTTGCGGCTCATCTTATCTATCTCCAGTCCGGTCGCTTCGGGATCAGCCGGGCTGTTCGTCACGCCCGTCGGGAGCATACCGGTACGCAGGATCGTCCATTCTCCCGCCGGAGCTTTCCAGAATCAATAACCAGAGAGGGATCACCCACTTCCGGTTGTACCGGCCACTGGTATTCATGCCAATAAGGAAGCGGAGTCTGAAACATCTTGGCTAATGTCTTTTCGGGATAACGTTCCACAGCAGGAAGGGACAAGAATTCCACCTCTCCCAATCCCGTACCAGATGCCGTGTTAGCCAGTTCCAACCGGAACTCGCTTGCCGTCGTCTCCGGGACAGAGATAACAACCGGAGCATACGGATCGAAGCCGACATTCAAATTCGCATTGAAACGGTCGATCTTAAATTCGGACAGCATCCGATAGCCTCCGTTCTCTTTTACTAATAAACGGGCATTGGTTTGAATCGGCTGACGGGCAGGGAAGATTTGCAAACTGCGTAAAGTAAACGGTTGGTCCGTCCTGAAATCGATCGCCACCGGCTTTTCGCTTTTTTCCGTAAAAAGCATAACCGTTTCCTTATTCCCATCAACCAAATGGTTCAGATTTTGCAAAGACATAGCAGATGTCACTTTGGTATTTGCTGCCGACAACCGGGTTGTTTTCTTCCCGATAGATGGAAAAGCGATCACCTTTACATCCTGAAAGTCCTTATCCGGCTTCGTCAAAACCACCTCTACCTGTTTTCCACCGCTGACCTCCGCCTTTACCGATGCTAAATAACGCATCGCCTGCTCCGGTTTCACCCACGGACCGCCCGACTGGCTCCATCCGGGTGAATTAAAGATACCGATCTCTATCCCTAACTCCGTCGCTGTTTTAAGGGCTGCATGCAATATCTTCCACCATTCTTCACTATAAAACGGAACGGTCTTATAGGGCGTATGAATCCCTTCCAAGCCGATATTCCCGATAAAAGCCCGGTTGATCCCAGCTTCTTTCATCGAATACAGGTCCTTCTTCACTCCTTCTTCCGAGATATTCCCGGAGATCCAATACCAATAAACGGAAGTTTGTACCTTTTCAGCCGGATTCATAAAACCGGCCTCAAGTGCATTTTTATCTTGCCCATTTCCCGTAAAAGGGACCAACAACGAAAGGCAAAGCAATGTTTTAAACAGAGGTTTTCTCATGATCTGTTCTTTTTAAGATTCCGACGGTAAAAGTAGCAAGATTATCTTTCACCTCTGGTTTCTATATTGATTTATATCTTTTCAAAAATGCTTTTTCAAACAAGTTTTTATCCAGCATTATTTCCAAAACCATTGTTTATAACATAAAAAACGATAGAGACTTTTAAACTTTTGCTATCTTTGTGTCGGCTTGTACAAAGTATATAAGACAACAAACAAAAGAATCTCAAATCACAGACTTCATGATGGCAAAACACCTCCGTCTGTTACTGATCTTGTTGCTTGGAGCAGTAACATCCTGTAAGACGACACAACAAATACCGCAGCAACCGACTGGAAAAGAAGCGAAACGAGAATTTCGCGGAGCTTGGATACAGACAGCTTTCCAGGGAGAATATAAGGATATGACACCCGCACAAATGCGGAAAGACTTTATCCGCAAGCTCAACTATCTGCAAAAATGCGGGATCAACGCTATCATCTTCCAGGTACGCCCGGAAGCCGACGCCTTCTATAAATCCGACATCGAACCCTGGAGCCGTTTCTATACCGGCAGGCAGGGACTCGCCCCGGCCGGAGACTTCGATGTGACGGCCTTCCTGATCGAAGAATGCCACAAACGGAATATGGAATTCCACGCCTGGCTGAACCCTTATCGGGCAAGCACAGCCGGGAATACCCGTTTTGCCGATTCACATATATATAATAAGCATCCGGAATGGTTCGTGACCTACAACAAGCAAATCCTGTTTGACCCGGGACTACCGGAAAGCCGGCAGTTCATCTGCCGAGTGGTACGGGATATCGTGAGCCGTTACGATATAGACGCGATCCATATGGATGACTATTTCTACCCCTATCCGGTAGCGGGCATGCCTTTCCCGGACGACAAAAGTTTTCAAAAATACGGATTGAACAAAGGATATAAAGTATCACAACGTGCAGAATGGCGAAGAGAAAATGTAAACAAGCTGATTCGTGAGATCAAGCGTACCATCCTATTATCCAAACCGTGGGTAAGATTCGGCATCAGTCCGTTCGGCATCTACCGCAACAAAAAAAGCACACCCGACGGTTCAGGCAGCAACACCAACGGATTGCAAAACTACGACGACCTGTATGCCGATGTGGCACGCTGGGTAAAAGAGGGTTGGATAGACTATAACATTCCACAGATATATTGGGAGATCGGACATCCGGCTGCCGACTATATCACGCTGATCCAATGGTGGAACAAAAACGCGACGCGGGAAGGCACGCATCTGTATATCGGCCAAAACGTAGCACGTACCATGAAAGCAGACCAGCTCACCCGCAAAATGCTTTACGAACGTTCACTCTCGAAAGTAAAAGGCAATTGCTTTTGGCCTGCAAACGAAATACTCTGGAATAACAAAGGGGTGGCCGACAGCCTGAAACAGAACTACCACCGTTATCCGGCATTGATCCCGGCCTACACCCATCTGCACAACCGGGCTCCGCAAGAGGTCAAGAAACTGAAAGCCGAATGGACTGCCCAGGGCTATATGTTGCACTGGCAGGCGGAACAGAGCAAGACCAATCCCGAATTGGCAAGCTATTTCGTCATTTACCGCTTCGAAAACAAGGAACCGGTCAATCTGGATGATCCTTCTAAGATCGTAGCGGTCACACGCGAGACGAACTATCTGCTACCCTACGACGACGGAAAGCGCAAATACCGTTATGTAGTCACAGCCGTAGATCGTTTCCATAATGAAAATCAAGGTAAAAGCAAAAAGGTAAAACTTTAAATTCAGCCACGGATGTCAGATTTTATCTGTCAGAAATATACAGACTGTTCTTCTTGCTCCCACTATCAGAAACAGATATTCAAATACCGTTCTTTCCCGAAAGGAATGATGATCCCGAAAGAACGGTGTTCACAAAATACGATCTATTTTCTGATATCCGGCTCCGTTCGGGTAACCAGCGACGAGCATCCGGATACGGTATTTCACGACGGGCAGTTCATCATGCAGCCGATCGGTTCACGTGTAGAGTTCCACATCCTGGAATCCACGGAATGCATCCTTTACCTGTTCGAGACTCCGCAAAACATTTGTACCGACCGTTTCAACAAAGGACTGGAACTGGCGAAAGAGTCTCCCATGCTCCCTGTCGTCATGGATATGTGTTTCCCTTTGCGCCTTTTTATCAACGGGCTCAAAATGTACCTCAACAACGAACTCCTGTGTGTGGAATTCCTGAAAGCCAAGCAGACGGAGTTGTATTTCCTGCTCAACTGCTATTATACATTGAAAGAGATCGCCAATTTTTATGCACCTATATATAGGTATAGCCAAACATTCCGCTACTTTGTCATGCAAAATTACCTGAAAGCGAAAGATGTCGAGTCTTTTGCTCAATTAGGAGGATACAGCACTATCACCTTCCGGCGTTTATTCAAAGATACGTTCGGAGAGCCAGCTTACCAATGGATGACCAAAAAGAAATGCCTGGATATACAAAACGACCTGATAACCACGAATGCAAGCATATCCGAGATCTGCTATAAGTACGGTTTCGAATCCTTGTCTAACTTTTCCCATTTCTGCCGGGCCAACTTCGGCAAATCTCCACGCGCCATCCGCAACGAAAGAGACGAAAACGTGTAGAAATCAATCTATTTCATACATTCCAACCTTTTGATTAAAAAAGCAATTCATCCGGAATCTCCCCACCCTCGCGGAACAACTAATCCGAAACATACCCTAAACTAACTCGGAAGTCATAGTAAACTAAATCAAGACATACAGTATATTATTTATATGTAGTACTACTTATCGCAAATTGGTAGCACTACATATCGTCTATAGGTAGTACTACATATAGGCAATAGATAGTGACTACCAACAGATACTTTACTATATGTTATGAATTAGTTCTTGGGGTGTTTTGATTTAGTTGATGGTATGAAACGGATTAATTTACCGGGTCATCCCAGGCCGATTTCTCAGAGTGCCGCATATCGGAACCGACACCTATTTAAATATGTAAAATCTATATATTTATAAACAGAATCGATACTGAATACACATTCGGACAGATTTATTGCATATCTTTGTAGAATAAACTATTTAGTATTGGGGGTATATGAAATTTAAACTTATCACTCTGTTTATCATCCTTTGCCTAGGATTCACAAGCTGCTCCGAGAACGAGACTCCGGAACCCCGGACAACCCGCACCATATTAGTCTATATGATGGCCAATAACAGCCTCAACAGCTTCGCCTCGAAAAACATAGAAAGCATGATAGAAGGGGCGACCAGCAAAAATCTCAACGGAGGAAACCTGATCGTTTATTATGCTCCCGCCGGTTCGCCCCCGGAACTTCTCCGGATAAAAGAAGAAAACGGTGTTGTCAAGAAAATCCATCTGAAGGACTATGAAAAGCAGAATTCGGCTGATCCGGACGTGATGCGGAGCGTGATCGGCGAAGTGGTTTCACAATATCCGGCAGACAGTTACGGGTTGGTGTTATGGAGCCATGGGACAGCCTGGCTTCCTTCCGACTACCAGAATAAGCTGAAAGCGTTCGGACAGGACGGCAACAACTGGATGGAGATCGACGATCTGGCAAAGGGACTGCCAGATGATCTATTTGATTTTATCCTGTTCGATGCCTGCTACATGGCAAGCGTCGAATGCACTTATGAGCTTAGAAACAAAGCTGAATATATCTTAGCTTCTCCCACCGAAACAATGGCGGACGGATGGCCTTATGAAGAGATGATGCCGCAACTGTTCGCTACTGACCTGCAACTGGAAAAGGTTGGTGAAACATTCTACAACCATTACCTGAACAATACCTATCCGTATGCGACCGTATCGCTCACGAAAACAAGCGAACTGGATAATCTGAAAAGCGTAACACATGATATCTTGGCAGATAAGACCGAAAGCGATATTTACAGTCTCGATCCAAAGAAAATGCAAAGACTGGAATATTTATACCGTAGCCCAGGAATGCTTTATGACTTCAATGATTATATCAAGCAGTTGGCGACAGCCGAACAATACGATCGTTTCATCAGTTGCCTGGATAAAGCAGTCGTCTACAAGGCCCATACGCCCAAATCCTACTACGCCGCCATAGGAAATGCGTTGCCGATCAAAAGCTATTGCGGCCTGACCATTTTCGTTCCGCAAGAATCTCTACCCAAAATACTCGAATGGTATAAACAAAGAGTCGGCTGGTATAAGGCAGTTTATGAATAAATCCTCTATCACCGGATCAGGAAAGCCTTTTTAAAGCGTTTCACCGTACCTTCGGGGTGGTATATTTCAGCATAAAAGATATAGACACCTGTTTGCAACGGACTTCCGTTGTTGGCTACGCCACTCCATGTGATCTTACCGGAAATGCCTAACAACTCATGATTGGATATATCAGCTACACGCAGGCCGGAGGTATTGAAAACGAAAGCGCGACAGCTATATCCCGGACGGTCGAGCAGGTAGGACACCGTGTAACTACCGGACTCTTCTATCCACACAGGAGGTTCTATACCCGTGGCATCGCCCGATGAAGCGTCTTTGTATTGGGAGTTCTGATAGCCAGGTGTGCCATAGCCAACTGTTTCGGAAGCGGAGGTCCAGTTTGCCGCGTCTTGCGTAGCGGCATCCGGATCGATACGTTCAAGGGCAACACCTTTTTTATTTTTGACTGAATGAGCATGCCATTTAGACGAATAGGCGACTTCATCTATTATTATTTCATCCGCTGTACGAAACAACACTAAGGTAGAAGATGTATTGGCAAGAATAGGAAGCTTTGCCAATCCGCAAAGAGCAGACGGATCGGCTATATCATAAAAAGAAGTCACACCTTCCAAGTTCTTGGTTAAGAGGAGGTAACTCTTTGCCTCCAGATTATGCAGGACGGAAGTCAATGGATAGCGAGTGCTAAGTGTTCCGTCCGATTTACGGATGGCGACAGAAAGGGCGGACAAAGACAAGGAATGCTCCGAACGATTATACAATTCGATATATTCGCTGCCTCCGACATATGGGTCGAGGAGCAACTCGTTAATGATGATTTCTCCGGGTTGGATCGGTTCTGTGACGCCCGGAATGTCGGGATCATCCGGATTATCCGGGACATCGGGTCGGTCTGGATC
This sequence comes from Parabacteroides sp. merdae-related_45_40, assembly GCF_001915675.1. Classification (NCBI taxonomy): domain Bacteria; kingdom Pseudomonadati; phylum Bacteroidota; class Bacteroidia; order Bacteroidales; family Tannerellaceae; genus Parabacteroides; species Parabacteroides sp. merdae-related_45_40. Next base: position 15,763 of record NZ_MNQY01000053.1, read on the forward strand.
TACCGGCGGATCTTCCTCCTTATCGGGAGAAGAATTAACGGCACCGGGAGTTCCACCACGTGGATCAGTAGAAAGATGCCAGCCTGAAGTGCCTCGTTCCCACGACACTCCGGAGGTAGCCGCTTCATACGCCACTTCTTCTATCTTGCCCCCGGCAGCATCCCACAATTGCAATACAGCTCCTTTGTCATTCAAAGCCGGAAACTTCTCGATAGGAATCAGCAACGTTTGGACAGGGAAGGACAACGCATCCTCCTGGTCCAGTAAAACTGCATATCCGCCAGCAGGCAAATCCATCTCTGGCAGGGCTTTCGTCTTCTTCCCCGTCACATTCTTGTACACCCATCCGTCCAACGAGACGGTAGCAGCAGTCGTATTATGTAATTCGATATATTCCACCATTCTTCCATCTCCCGGCTTTGCCATGACTTCATTGATAACGACCGAACCTGCTGGATAGCTCTCCGGTTCATCCGGATCAGGCTTCAGTTCCGGCTTATCCGTCCCAGGTTCTTCTTCCCCTCTCAAGACGACTTCGACAGCTTCATCCGGCATCGCCTTTCCCGACAAAGAGCGAAGACCGGCATAAGAGATCGTGTATGAATGGTCCAACTGCATCTCTTGATCGAAAAAAGTGCTTACGAATTGCTTCGTCCCTGCATCTACATACTTTTTGAGGTAAGCGTCTCCAATATCCGAAATACTGAAGACAGCCTTATCAATATCAACCGGCTTATCAAAAGCGAACAGCAAGTTGGAGGCCGATAGCGGCTCGATCTCAAGCAACTTTGGCGGACTTTCTGATTCTCCCGGTTCTTCTTCAGGCTTGTCCGGCTCGATCGGTGTCTCCGTCACCCGATTAAGCACACACACATTATCTATGCTGAAAAGAGAACTTCGTGTCTTCGTGTAATAAAACGTAAATACCAAGTTGCCTCTCTCAACCGGCTCTTCGATCGTGTACATGGCTGAACCTTCAAGGCGGTATCCCTCCATATCGTCTGTCTTGTAATACAAACTCCACCGGAGATTGTCTTCAAGCGTCACTTTCACATGTAACAACAATGGCGACTCTTCAAAATCGGTCTGTGGCAGAATCAAATTCCCGTTTCCGTTACGCTTCAGTCCTAATTCCTTGTTGCCGGTATTCCCGAGACGTACATAATAATAACGTTCTTGATTTTCCTGATACAAATAGATGCATAATTTGTTCTCGTCGCTCGGTTGGTTTTGCATATAAACATCGAACTCCCATTGCATATCGGGCGAATAGGCGATTTCTTTGCCTATGGAAGCAGTACCTGACTCTGTCGGTTTGATATTCAACTGAAGCCTGCCATCAGCATTGACTACAAACTGCCCTCTGTCTTTGCCGATCCAGTCGGCCCCCAACATCGGGCCGTCAAACGTCTCATTCACCTGTGAATTCACACAAAAAGGAAGTAATATGAAGAGATAAAGAATAAATTGTTTCATAGCATTCTAGTTTTGTTTATAATTTGCATATCTTTGCACCCCAAAACGTTGTAATGAAGGAAATGCAAAGCTTTCCGTAAACGTTGTAAAGTTATACTATTTTTTTTATAAACAAATTAATTAGTGCTCAAAATGAAAGTAGCAATTGTTGGAGTGAGTGGAGCGGTAGGACAGGAATTCCTGCGCGTACTCGACGAGAGAAACTTCCCAATGGATGAGCTTGTGCTTTTTGGCTCATCTCGCAGTGCCGGACGTGTTTATACTTTCCGTGGTAAACAAATTACCGTCAAGGAGCTTAAGCATAACGACGACTTCAAGGGAATCGATGTTGCTTTTGTTTCGGCCGGTGGCGGTACTTCTATCGAATTCGCAGAAACCATTACGAAATATGGTACTGTGATGATCGACAATTCCAGCGCATTCCGCATGGACAACGATGTACCTTTGGTAGTTCCCGAAGTGAACCCGGAAGATGCACTGAATCGTCCGCGCGGTATCATTGCCAATCCGAACTGTACCACCATCCAGATGGTCGTTGCATTGAAGGCAATCGAAGGCCTGTCGCACATCAAGCGTGTACACGTATCGACCTACCAGGCTGCCAGCGGTGCAGGCGCAACAGCAATGGCCGAACTGGTAAAACAATATGAACAACTGCTGAAAGGCGAAAAACCGACTGTGGAAAAGTTCGCTTATCAACTGGCTTACAATGTCATCCCTCACGTAGACGTATTTACGGATAACGGCTACACGAAGGAAGAGATGAAGATGTATAACGAAACACGCAAGATCATGCACTCTGACATCGAGGTGAGCGCAACTTGTGTACGTGTTCCGGTTATGCGTGCCCACAGCGAAGCGACTTGGGTAGAGACAGAACGACCGGTCAGCGTAGAAGAAGCTCGTAAGGCGTTCGCCGAAGCCGAAGGTGTCATCCTGCAGGACGAACCAGCGAAGAAAGACTATCCGATGCCGTTGTTCATCGCTGGAAAAGACCCAGTTTATGTGGGCCGTATCCGTAAGGATATCACGAACCCGAACGGCTTGACATTCTGGACAGTAAGCGACCAGATCAAAAAAGGGGCAGCCCTGAATGCTGTACAGATTGCAGAATATCTGTTGAAAGTAAAGAATATCGGATAAACGATATACGATATTTGGATATAAAGAGAAGGAGATGTCAAAACTCCTTTATCAGGATCTTTTAGGCACGGATTTACACGGATAAATTTATTTTCTTTCCGTGTAATCCGTGCCTAAATTATATCTTCATTTCTTTCAGTCCTTCTTCCAGCGTATGCGGGCGATAGCCCAATTCGCGTTTTGCTTTTTCGATGGACAGTCCGCTATTGCGTGGACGTGGCGTTGCCTCCTTCATCTCTTCCGTTGTGACCGGACAGATCAGTGAACGATCCAGTCCGAAATAATCGGCTACACGGTATGCCATTTCTGCGATAGAAAGATATTCCGCGCCACAGATATGATAAATACCGGAATCATCGGTATGCACAAGCCGTTCCACTCCGTCGGCAATATCCTCTACCCAAGTCGGTGTGCGATATTGATCGGCGACGACACGGATCTCTTGCCCTGCTTCCAAGCGGTTCTTGACTAATTGAAGGACATTGCCATGCTGTCCTGGCAACGCTTTCCCATAGACGACAACCACACGGACAATAGCATAGTTGCGACAAATACTCGCTACCGCCTGTTCTCCCTGATACTTGGTCACGCCATAGTAATTGAGCGGAGCGGGCAGATCTTCTTCCGTATAAAGACGGTCACTTCTCCCGTCAAACACAAAGTCTGTCGACAAATGGATCAATCGGCTCCCCTGATGCTCGCAACAATACGCCAAGTTCTCTACCGCCGACACGTTAATGGCATACGCCTCCTCACGGTGCTGCTCGCAATAATCCGGGACGGAAAGAGCCGAACAATTGACAACGACATCAGGACAGATATGGTCGAACAAAGCCTCCACCGCCGGATAGTCGTTGATGTCCAACCGAACGAAAGTATGGGTCCCTTCCGGACGGATATCCGGATGAAGGGAACAGCCGAATACTTCGCAGGCCCCGTTCTCCGAAAGGTTATCCAGGATTCTTCTCCCGACAAACCCATTAGCACCTATAACCAATATCTTTTTCATCAAAACATATAGATCAGAACACCCAACACACGGTGGTTCGTCACCGAATGCGTGTTTTCTATTTTACCATTTTCTGCATTCATATCTCCATACCAGGCAAGAGAAGGACTGTATTCCACTCCCAGCTTCCAGTGGGGCAGATTATAAGAGAGTTGGAGGTTGGTAGTAAACACCTGATCCACCTCCAATCCGACACCATAGGTCGGCCCGGCAATCGTCTTTCCCGTTCCTAAGTTCTTCAGATAGCCGACAAAGATTCCCGGTTTCCATTTCTTGCCATAGACTATATTCAGCCAAGTCATGGAATGACGGTAAGGCGTATACTCCTGTTCACCTGTACGCGGATCGACAGAGGTAACCGCATAACCACCCAACATACAGGCTTGCGTCAGATTGGAAGCCAGCAACGTCTTACCTGCAATCACCGAAGTGACCCGCTCGTTCACTTTATACACCCGGTCGTCCACCGTTGTTTGCTGTCGGGGTTTCAAGGACAGCACTTCCATGCCGACGCCGGCAATCAAACCATCAACTTTATAATCAGCCGAGACGTAGACTTCCGGGATGCAGCTGTTCTTGATATATTCCTCACTTTTTCCGTTCGGGCCGGCAGACAAATACTGCAACTGCCACAACACGGCTCCTGTCAGCTGCAACCCTTTGCCCGACGTGTACCGGTAACGGATCTGAGGGCTACGGTTAAACGGTTGGAAAGGCGCACCGGTCGAAAGGTTCAACATTTGCGGAGATACATCGCCGAACAACGGATGCCAGGTTTGTCCTACCAATACCGCCGATTTTCCCCAATCTAAGTTGACATAAGCATGGCGAATACGCAAGACCGCCCAGTTGCTTCCGGAGCCGCGAAAATCCGCCTCTAACTTGGCTGTTGTCACGGCTTTCCCGATATTCGGCCCCGTCACGTCTACTCCCAAACGGGAATAGAGCAGATAGAAACTCCCATTTGCCGTGGCATTCAGGTCATTACCTTCGGCATCCAAATTCTTGTCTTTAGGATAAAGGTGGAATAGCCCATCCACAATTTCAGCATTGGCACGTGAATTATAAAACAGGTCGCCACGCACCTGTCCATAAAATTTATAAGAAAAATTCTTTTTCTGAGCATGACCGGCCATAACCATGCATAAGGCCGCGAAGAGTAGCAAATATCTTTTCATTTCTGTCTTTTCAAATTGATTGCAAAGGTAAGGAAGTTTGGGATTACTGCAAAACAGGAAGAGTCTTACTACACCTTAACCTTATCCGAAAAACAGGAAATATCCTGATAAAAGCACCCCTGACACCCATACAAAAAACGGAGAGGATAACATTTTAATACATCCACACCAAGCAAGTCGTAGTTCCACTATAGGGAACCATCAGTTTTATTCAAGGATAATTCTTAGAGCTCTGAAAAACGCTTGGAAAAAGGAACAGGGAAATTCTTCGAGCCTTTAAAAGTAATACATCACAAGTCCCAATATACGATGGTTCGTGACACTATGCGTATTTACGGTCTTGCCGAAGGCTTTGTCCGTATCACCATACCAAGCTGTCGTCGGCATATATTCCATACCGATTTGCCAATGGGGCAGATTGTAGGAGAAAGCGATATTGGTAGAGAAAACTGGTCTATATCCAATCCCATACCATACTCGGTGGCGGAAACTAATACGTCGGCCGTTCCCAAGTTCTTGGTATAACCGGCAAAGAAGTGCCCCTTCCATTTCGTCCCGCAGGTGAAATTAATCCAAGATGTGGAATGCCGGAAAGACCATGCAGATGCCGGCCAGCAGTAATATCAGCTTTTTCATTCTTATAGTTTGTTACCAGTTTAACAGAGTTGAGCCACAAAGATATATATTTTCCTGTATTTCATTTGAAGAACGAAATATTATTTGTTACTTTGCTTCCAAGTTGTAAGCCTTAAAGGCCAAATCGATTATTAATGTAAACTACATAACAACATCATGGAAAGTAAGAAATTTTTACTGCAGGAGAAAGATATTCCTACAGCCTGGTACAACATCGTAGCAGACATGGAGAATAAACCGCTTCCTCCGCTCAACCCCAAAACAAAGGAACCGCTCAAGCCTGAAGATCTCTATCCTCTATTTGCCAAAGGATTGGTAGACCAGGAGATGAACCAGACGGATGCCTGGATCGAAATCCCGGAAGAAGTTCGCGACATGTATAAAATCTGGCGTCCGACTCCGTTGGTCCGCGCTTACGGACTTGAAAAAGCACTCGACACGCCGGCTCACATCTACTTCAAGAACGAAAGTGTCAGCCCTGTCGGATCTCATAAACTGAATTCCGCTATTCCGCAGGCCTATTTCTGCAAAAAGGAAGGCGTGACCAATGTCACGACCGAAACAGGCGCCGGACAATGGGGAGCTTCCATGGCTATGGCCGCCAAACATTTCGGATTGGAACTGGCTGTCTATATGGTAAAGGTCAGCTACAACCAGAAACCCTACCGCCGTTCTATCATGCAGACGTTCGGAGCCGAGGTGATCGCCTCGCCCAGTATGAGTACACGTGCGGGCCGCGACATTATCACCAAGCACCCGAATTATCAGGGAAGCCTGGGAACAGCCATCTCCGAAGCGGTCGAGTTGGCTATGCAGACGCCCAATTGCAAATATGTATTGGGTAGCGTGCTGAACCATGTGATGCTCCACCAGACAGTTATCGGCCTGGAAGCTGAAAAACAAATGGAGATGGCGGGAGAATACCCGGACGTAGTTATCGCTTGTTTCGGTGGTGGTTCAAACTTCTCCGGTATTGCATTCCCATTCCTGCGTCATAAGCTGACACAAGGAAAAAATATCCGTATCCTGGCTGCCGAACCGGCCTCCTGCCCGAAACTGACACGTGGACAATTCCAGTACGACTTCGGTGACGAAGCCGGCTACACGCCACTGCTTCCGATGTTCACTTTAGGGCATAACTTCGCCCCGGCCAATATACACGCAGGCGGTCTGCGTTATCACGGTGCAGGTTCTATCGTCAGCCAATTAAAGAAAGACGGCCTGATGGATGCTGTAGATATCCAGCAGCTTGAGACATTCAAAGCTGCCACGTTATTCGCTCAGAGCGAAGGCATTATACCGGCACCCGAATCTTCCCACGCTATCGCTGCCGCTATTCGCGAAGCAGAGCAGGCTAAAATCGAAGGCAAACCACGTACGATCCTGTTCAACCTGTCCGGCCACGGCTTGATCGACATGGCCGCTTACGACCAGTATCTGGCAGGCGACCTGACAAACTACGAAGTCACAGACGCCGATGTAGAGAAGAATCTTTCGGAAATAGAGAAGATCATTAAATAAAAACAAGATAAACTCCGATCATTTTCGTGATCTCACGAAAATGATCGGAGCAAATGAAAATAGCGCTAATAACAGGGACTCACGTCTTTTGTTATTCGCGCCATTTTCGGTTGTGTCTATGAAATATTCTAAAATAGGTATTATGAGAAAATGTCGTTATAACTTGTTGCCGGAGCAACCATATTCTGGACATTTAAGCTAAAACTTTTCTTCTTTTTATCCCACATTCCGTATGTGGTGTTGATTTCCCCTGTTTCTGCATCGTATGAATAAGTCGTCAGATAATAGGGAACCCACTCATCCTTACTCTTATTCCAGCGATATGCCTTCTTTTCTGACACTTTGCCGTTTTCATTGTAAGAAAATTCATATTTAACTTCTTTATTCAAAAGCCCATTGTCATTTAAGAAAATGACTTTTGAAATAACCTTACCATTCTCTTCCTTCGTATCATACATGTACTCTCTGGGAGAGGCTGCGCTCATTGCAAGATTACACAAGAACATAACTGCAAGAACAAGAATGCTTTTACTTAAAATCGAAGTCTTCATATAATTATTACTTTAAGATTACTTTCAAATTGCGGTGCAAATGTAGGTACTATTCCATAACCAACCAAACTTTTGCTTACATATTGTCAGCATACACATCTAATTTAACAATATTAAGCACTTCATCCGCCTTTATATGGCCTGGCATACTTACATATTGTAAGAAAATAATCATTCATATCCAAGACTTCACGTTTCATCTTCCTTAAATTCGAGTATATCCGCCGGTTGGCAATCGAGCTCCTTACAAATTGCCTCAAGAGTAGAAAAGCGTATAGCTTTGGCTTTACCCGTCTTTAGGATCGAAAGATTTGCCGGGGTAATACCGATACGATCGGCCAAATCACCCAAAGTGATCTTTCTTTTTGCCATCATCACATCCAAATTCACTATTATAGCCATATCTTACTCCTCTGATTATTCGTCAATTACAACATTATGAATTTCACCACCCGCATCTCCAGATGTTTGCCAAGCCGGAATACTCAAACTCCGATTCAAGCAATAAATACAGGCAGCAGATAATATTATACTAAGAACGGAGAACCCAGTAAAGGGCATTCCCCCATTATTTCATATACGGAACAGACATTCGGGTAATAAATTATAAGCAAGACCGAAATTCCATTCACAATCATATCCGAAAGAATACATAGACTCAAACTGCCGGAACAATAAAAAAGACATCGCTTGTGTCTTATTTATCATGATCAGATTCTTAAATTGTCAACTCCTGTTCCTCTTTCATCTGCAGACCGATTGCAAAAATACGACCTACCAATAAAGCAATCAGGCCCATTATCAATGTCATCGGCTGAAAGTCACACCAGAAATTATGTTCATAACCTTCCAACTCGAATAATCGGGTTGCCTCCCAGTAATTCGTTATCATATAAGCTTGTGTCAGTATGAAAGAGATCAGTAGATTGCGTCCGATGCGATTCAAACGGCGTACATTCATCCAATCGAATATCACCTCGTGATTAATCGCATTGATAAGCTTATAGAATTGGATGATCGCTTTTATAATAAAGAACAGACCGATCAGCATAAGGAAACTTACATATCTTGCAATTCCAACATCTTTGGATTTCGCCCAGACCAATGTCTTGATATGTGAAGCCGGATACCACTCCTGATCCTTCTGATTGAATAGCTTATCTGAAGTGGCAGCCAAAGATTTCGGCCATAAACTAAGAGTCATCGGGCTTAATATTCCCGCACTAATGTTTGTTGTTCCCTGCTCATGCGCTTCTTCAGCCTGTGACATTCCTTCTTTGAAACCGTCCACAAATGCATTACCCATCGAATAGATGCTCGGAACCAAAGACAAACCGACAAAGAAAAATATCAAAACACAGATTAAATTCAATTGCTTTTTCATAACCTATAGCATTCTTGCTTAAGAAGAAGGGCGGGCAAACCCCGCCCTACCTTCCATTATAAACCTTTTATATCAAACGGCATACGGGCAATAATACCGGATTCCGTTTCAGCCCGGCGGATCGTTGAGAACAGTTTGAATTGCTCTTCGCCCATTACAGATTTGGCGATGGAGACTTTTGCTTCATCCATCTGCTTCTCCATGAATTTGGTAAAGAAATCTTTCGGGCCATCTGCTACTATTACAGAATAATCAGTCAATTCCGCTAAAGTCGCAGCCTCTTTGATCGCATCATCCATACCGCCCAACTGGTCGACCAAACCTCTTTCCAATGCCTGTTCACCTGTCCATACACGTCCTTGTCCGATCGAATCGATCTCAGCTTTTGTCATGCCGCGGCCATCTGCGCAACGAGTCAGGAATAAATCATATGTTTGTTCTACACCACGCTGGATCAACGCCTTTTCATCTTCACGCATCGGACGACTGATGTCCCCCAAATCAGCGAATGTATTTGTCTTTACGATATCCGTAGTTACACCTACCTTATCAAATGTTCCGGTAAAATTACGGACGACACCGAATACACCGATTGAACCTGTCAAAGTCGTACGTTCGGCGACAATCTTGTTTGCGGCACAAGAGATGTAATAGCCACCAGAAGCGGCATAATTGCCCATTGAAACAACAATCGGCTTTTTAGCTTTTAACTCAACCACTTCTTTCCATATCTGTTCGGAGATATAAGCGCTACCGCCCGGAGAGTTCACACGAAAGACCACGGCTTTTACATCATCGTCATCTTTCAGCTTACGTAGCTTATTCGCCATTTCTTCCGAAATAACCTGTTCATCGGCACTGAAAGGAGAAGAAGAATCGTCGTCTCTGATTTCACCTTCCGCATACAGGACTGCGATCTTATTCCCACTGTCTTTTTCTTTTACTTTGATAGAAGCGACTTTATCGACACCGGCAGTTTTCAGCTTGCCCTTCACATCCTGTCCGGCCATTTCTTTCACACAGTTTTCCACCTCATACCGATAACGAAGCCCGTCCGCCAATTTATAATCGACAGCATTGGAAGCCTGGCCCATTGCAAGACCTTCGTTCAGGTAACGATCCAATTCGTCGGAAGAGATATTACGGCTTTTCTCGATAGCGGTTGTCAAGTTTCCCCATACGCTGCCCAAGAAAGAAGTCAACTGTTCACGATTGGCATCGCTAAACTTTTTCAGGAAAAACGGTTCTACGGCACTCTTATAAGTTCCAACCTTAAAGATATAATGTTCCACTCCGATTTTCTCAGCCAACCCAGTAAAAAACAACCCCTGTGATGCAAGACCAACCAACGAGACGCTACCTTGCGGATTTAGGAAAACAGAGTCAGCTACGCTACACAGGTAATAAGCCCCCTGCGTATAATAATCGCCGTATGACACGATAAACTTACCGCTATCCTTAAAGTCCTCCAACTCGCGGCGGATCGCCTCAATCCCTGCAAAGCCTGTAGAAAGCGAACCGGCTTCCAGATAAATACCTTTAATATTATCGTTTGCCTTTGCACGGCGGATCGCTTTGATCACATCCGACACAGCCATTTGATTGCTACTTTCTCCCATCAGTTCCGAAAAAGGATTCTTCACAGCCTGATCGACCAAGACACCATCCAAAGACAATTTGAACACCGTGTTCTTATCCGGTTTGTACTCAGAAGAGCCGTCAGCACTGGCGGCTACTCCTATGATGAAAAAAATGGAACCCATTGTTACGATTCCCAAAGCAACCAACACTCCCAGCGTGGATGCAAATACCGTTTTGAAGAATTGTTTCATAATGTTTTATGTAATTGTTGTTCGTTTTTCAAACAATATTTATCGTTTTTCGATATGCAAAAGAATATATTATTTCTGACTCCACCAAATATTTTTATTGTTTTTCGATAAAAATATCACGAAACACAGAAAATATATATTGAAAGTAAGCGTCAACCTTCATCAGAGACCAAGTCAGCTCCGGAAGGCTCTATTTAAGTGACAATCGCCATGCTACTATTGTCAAACAGCCTGCTCATAGACCTTTTGCCTTTAGTCGAAAGCCTTTTCGCCCTTGGTCAAAAGCCCTTTCGACACTGGTCAAAAACCTTTTCGACTAAGGGCGAAAAGCAAAGGAGTGGTAGTAATAGTTGTTAATACCTGTGTATTTGTTGATTAATTGATATTGTAGCCTCCTTGTTTTTTTACTTAAATATGTGGATGTGAAACCGGGGAGGCGTGGCCAACCTATTTCAGGACGAGACAATCAGACTCTTCCTAAATACTCATCCACCGTATAATTCAAGAATTGGTTGAACGGATATAAAAGTTTGAAATCTTCAACGGCCTTATCCATCCAATCCGGTTCGAAAAAGAATTCATCCGGTTTATAGGAGACGACACTGAAATCTTTGTGACGTAGGATTTCGTCATATTTGAAATCGGAAGGATAGCCGGCAGGCATACGTTTCAGGACTTCGCCCTCCATCGTCGGATATGTCTTCTTGAAAGCCGGTTTTTCCATGATGGCGACAAAATCTTCTATATTTTCATAAATGTCTTTACGGAGTGCTTTCAGCAAGGCAGGCGGCGGACACCAAACACCACCCGAAAGCAGGCAGCCACCCGGTTCAAGATGAATATAATAGCCTGCACGCTCGCTACCTCGTCCCCCACAGGAAGCCATATAGGCTGCAAAATGAATCTTATACGGAGTCTTGTCCGGTGAAAAACGAATATCCTGGTAAATGCGGAACAGGCAATCTTTCGCCTCCAATCCGGCTATTTCCGGATCGAAGAGGGCGATCCGGTCAATCAATTGTTGTACTTCGTCAATAAAGCCCTTGCGAAGGGAATCGTAACGGCTTTTATTGGCCTGAAACCATTCCCGGTTATTGTTCTGACGCAGTTCCGTCAGGAATTGTATTATTTCTGCATTCATCCTTTGATATATTATTTAAAACATAAATCCCAAATTCATATAAAACTGCAAATGCGAATTACGGTTGGACATGCCGAACGTTGCACTCAAAGGACCGGCAATACTGTTATAGGCATATCCCAGGCTGCCTCCCCAAAGGCTTTTCCCCTCCAGCAGATGAAAAAAATCGTTGTTATGAATGCCATAGTTGCCGGTCAGCGTGATATAGTTGTTCCCCGCAATACGTTGCCGGAGCTGGAGGCGAGCCACCACGACCGAATTATCCAGGATTTCCACATGATTGATCCCGGCAAAAGGCAATTGCTGAGACAAATAACGTCCGAACGTCTCCCCACCGATCGCATTTAAGAACGGAAAAGCCGTATTTCCCCCGATCAGGACACGCCCGTAAAACGCAGGCAACAAACTCAAACGTGAACTAATGGGACAAACCGTCATAAACTTCAAACCGATAGCCGAGAAAGGAGAGCTACCGTTATATTTCACAAAGTTGTCCGTATAGAGTGAATAGTCCGCCTCCAAAGAAACTCCCCTATTTGGGAAATACCGCCGGTCCAATGTTTCGAGATGTGCCGATGCGAAATAACTAAAAAAGCCCTCCGGTTTCACAGTATACAATTCATCACTCCCTGTGTAAAGAAAGGAATTATAATTAAAATATTCATAACGCAGTCCGGCCTTCACCTTAAAGCTCAACCAGTTCATATCCGAATAAGCGAATTCTGCAAGATGGTGTGTATAGGTGGTGTTAAACCGTTTATCTCCCTTCTCATAAATGTCCAAATTATTATAGCTGAACTTATACGACAAATTGAAATTGCGCAGCGGAGAACGTTCTATCGAGTAATCCAGCATAGCAGAAGATATCTTACTCCCCACACGCCCGGTAAAAGCAAAACGGGAATGATTCCGTTTCCCCTTATGATAGGTGGCATTCACCAGCACTCCGATGATTTCCTCCGAATCGAAACGTATACCTAAATTCACAGAACTTTCCGATTTAGGCTGCAAGGTCAAGACCAGATCCTGCTGGCTCTCGCCGGTCAGTTTGTAGTTTACATAAGCATAGGCATTTGTCCCGACCAGAATAGACATGGATTTGCGCAGTTCCTTCAACGTAATATGGCTGTTCTCCTTTAGCGCACAGATACGATGCAACCAGTTCAGGTCGCGCGGATCGGCTCCATCGAAACGGATATGACGGACATAGAATGTATCGGCAGGCAAAACAGGACGATGCGCCAGGCGCCGCGACTGTATAGAAAAGGTATCGGTATCCGAAAGACCGATCCTACGCTTCAAAGCCATGATTTCGTTCCAACGACGGCGAGCATCAGCTTCTCCCCTGTGTAACATCGTATCAAGAGCTGCAGGAGCAAAACTGGAAGAACGGTAAGGTTCCATATCCGGACGAAACAGCAGATCGGTCCGGTCACGGTTCCGCTCATATTTGTCATAGCCATGCAAAGCGATGATCTGCGTTGCGATATCACCGGGAGAATGCAGGCGGTCGTAACTACGCAGATCGCTCGTTGCCAAATCCACGCCGATAACGATATCCGCTCCCATAGCAAGTGCGACATCCACCGGATAGTTATTGTTCAACCCGCCATCGACAAGCACCATACTGTCCAGCCGGACAGGGGTAAACACCGCCGGAATCGCCATACTGGCACGCATGGCAAGCGGAAGGCTGCCTTTGTGGAATACATAGTCTTTACCACTAACCATATCGACCGCCACACAAGCAAACGGGATCAGAAAAGAATTAAAATCGGCCGAATCGTGATAACCGATCGTCAGGTCTGAAAAGAGGTTTTGCAAGTTCTGGCCTTTCACAACTCCATCGATCACCCGGTCTTTCTTCTCCAACCCGAAAGGCAAGGAAACTATATAACGCTCCGCCTTCTCTTTTTCAGGGAAGAGGAGATGACTACGTTTCACTTTGTCGCTCAACAACATATCCCAGTCTTGCAACTCTACCATTCTTTTGATCTCATCCGGGCTGTAACCGATAGCATACAAACCTCCGACAATCGCCCCCATACTGGTCCCAGCCACGATATCGATCGGGATACCGGCTTCCTCCAACACTTTCAATACCCCGATATGCGCCACACCTTTTGCACCGCCACCGCCCAACACGACTGCGACTTTCTTGCGTTCTCCCGCCATCCCAGGCCAGGCAAGCAAGCATATAAGCAAAAGAGACAGGTATTTCTTCATCATCACAATCCCTTTTTTAGTTGTTATCCACAGATCTATTCTTCTACGAGCAGACTCTTATCAATCGTTACTACTTCATAACGAATACCTTATTTATATCCAATGGCAAAGATATATTTTGTTATCACCTCACGCAATAAAAGGATTGAAAAAACATAGCATGTGCCGTCTACTTTCCAACAAACAACAGCTCGAACCAGATATATTCTTTCATATCAAAAGCCTTATGCCACTCTTGCGGCGACAGTTTGGCATTCCGTACATCGCAATAGCTGCCGCCCTGTAGTAATTTTCCGTCTACCAGTATTTCGCGCAAAGCACCACTGGTGTAGGAAGTAAGCGGGATCGTATCTGAAGTAGAAAAAGGGCGGTCGGGATAGGTTTCCAATAAGATACAGTGCAGGACATCTTCCAGTTCTATCTCCTTGGTTATTTGTAAAGAATCGACATTCAATGTAAAACGTGCCGTATGTTTGTGGACTGGCTCGACTGCCATCTGTAGGCGCAAAACCGTATCTTGCATAATGCAAGGCGTCTCGTTCAATATTTTATAACTCACCTTCCCGTTTTGGGAATATGCCATTCGTAACTGATACGGCCGGCCCTGGAAAGCACCGGTTATTTCCACACACTGGCTACTTGACGGAACATCCGTTTCCACATAACCGATACGGACCGGGACCGGTTGCTTAGGCGAACAGCCGGCAACCAGCCCGATCAATAGTACTATTCCAACAAAACGCATCATAGCTTATTTCATATAAACGACCATCAATACCGGATTATCATCTTCTGTCAATTTTTTCAATTGGGGATGTTCCAGGACTTCCGGATTCTTTTCTGCTTCTTTCATAATATCACCGACCTCCCAGACAGAGACCAGAGTGTTCCAGTCCAAAGAAGTCGCCGGACGCAAAGGCAAAGCACCGGGGAAGTCGTTCTTGATATAACCTCTCGGAACGGAAAAACATTCCTTTGCCTTTTTGTCGTAAAGCACCATATGACGCTCCCGTTGTTTTTCTCCCGCCCAATAATTATAAGGCATAAAAAGCAATGAATCGGTTTCTATCACCTGGTTGCGGATATATGGAGCAGCAATCGTGTTGTAGGTCTTCCAGTCACCATCGCAGGCTTCCATGCGACAGTCAATGGGGATGGAATATTTGCCTAAATCGAAGATATAACGGGGTTGGAGCTCCTTTTCCGTCACAACGAACAAAGTATCATTGTAAAACTCTTTGTAGCAAATCAAATCTTTATAGCGGAACATGTATCTGTCTATGCCACTCATCATCAGCCACCGAGTTCCGCTTTTGACTTCAAACAGGTCCGAACGATAAAAGGTATTCAATATATTCTCTTTTTGGCTGGAGATATAGATACGTTCTTTTTGTTGCCCACTGCTATTCAACATGAAGGTCGCCACCAAGGTATCATTCAACATGGCAAATTGTGCCGTTTCCTTATCCGGTATCTTTATGTCATAAAGGAATTTTCCGGTTTCCATCTCATAGACATTGATCTTCCCGGAAGTTGTCAGCATAAAGATCAATCCCGTATCCTCGTTCACATCTATCTGTTGGAAATAGTTGAATTGTCCGGGACCACCACCCCTCGAACCGATGTTCCTGACAAACTTTCCATCCGTCGTATACTGATACAACCTCGTATTACTGGAAACAAACCAATATTTACCGGTCTTTACCACCTTCCCCGAATTTATAAAATCGATCAGGCACTTATCATTCGTTTCCAACGGAACATACTGTACGGAATCGGCAATATCGCTCAACTTAATCTCCCGCTCGACACCGACTCCTGCCTCGAACGGAATGGTTATCGGATACTCCGACTCCACAGGTTCGAATTCGACAGTTACCGGTTGTTCGACATTCTTTCCCGCACAAGCCGAAAGAAACACGACTACACTCAACAGAAATACTTTTCTATATTCCATATTTATATCGATTATATTGTTCAGATATTCTATCTATTCCAAGTCGGCGTCTTTCAACATTTTCCGTGCTTTCTCTTTTTCTTCCTTACTCAGGGCGAGCGTATCGAGTTTAGCACCGCTTTTACGCAATTCCTTTTCTTTTTCCCTGGCTTTTTTAATATGTTCCTGCATCTTCTCGCGCCTCAGACGTTCATCTTCCGGCATTTGCGGTAACTGGGCGACCAAGGCACGCAGATCAGCGACAGCCAACTTCGTCTTCTTCCCATCGGGAGCCAACATCGTCACTTCATCGGCATTCCGGAAAAAGGCATCTTCACAAACCGCTTCCAAGAAAGGGCGGTAATTATAAAGATACTTTTGCGACTTGTCTGTCTTCATATAGGCTGTCAGGTAAGTGTATCTACTGAAAATCGTCTTTTGCAATTTTTCCTCCTGCTGAAAGAGTCCCGGATCGACATCCCAGTATTGTGTACTGATCTTATACAGGAAGTGCAACTGGGTTGGGTCTTCCTTCCATGCGGCATAATACAGCTTTTCCGCTTCGGGCCAACGGCCGTCCCTTTCCAAGGCATCACCTCGGAAGGTCGTCAACATATTAACTAGGAATTTTTTCGGCTGCATATTCGTTTCCGCCAGATCGAAAAGCTCATAAGCCCGTTTACGGTCGTATGTTTTTCCCAGGGAAGCGCCATACAACATGACTGTTTCCACATCCGTCGAATCTATTTCATAGGCCTTCTCCAGCAGCTCGACCCCATCAAGTGCATGACCGGACATATAGCGGGCCGCCCCCGCATATTTAAGATTCAAAAAAGAAGAATCGCCATCGGCCAATAGACCGGTATAGACTGAATCAGCCTGCTTATAATCTTTCGTCATATAGAGAGCCATCCCTTTACTCTGCCGTATCTGGCTGTTATCCGGATTATAGAACAAGGCGGTATCGCACACCTGCAAAGCTCCCTGTCCGTCCCCCATCCGCAATAACGTATTTATCAGAGAAGATGCCACACGCACATTTTCCGGGTTCAACTCCAAAGCACGGGCATACAAAGAAAGAGCGATCATCGTATTAGGACCGGTCCCTCTTTTAATATGGCAATCAGCCAGCCCGGTCAGGATAGAAGGATTTTCACCTTCGATGGAAGCAAGTATATGATAGTGTTCCGTCGCTCGACCATAATCTCCCAACTGATAATAGAGACGCGCCAACTGATAGTTGGCATAGAAGTTCATGCTGTCGGTTCCCAATACTTTACGATAACATTGTTTAGCTTCCGCTATCCTTCCGAAATTGATCGCATTCCTGGCAACGGCATTCAATGCATCCACATTGTTCGTATCCATCTTCAAGCAATGAGAAAAACACTGATAGGCCTCCTTATAGCGCAACAGTCCCTCATACGCCTGCCCGATTGCCGACATTGTAGCATAATCGGCTGAATCGGCAGGAGTAAGACTATCCGCACGTGCTACAACTTCCTGAAATTGTTTTTTATTGACCAATTCCTGAAGATTAAGACTCTGCGCCTGTCCCCAAAGGGACAGTACGCAAAGAAACAGTAATAGAGAAAACTTACATTTCATAATGGTATCGTATTAATGACCGATTCTGGTCAATTACTGCAAACGGAAAGTAACCGGAACCGTATATTTTACGGCTACAGCCATATTGTTTTGTACGCCAGGATTCCATTTCGGCATTTCCCGGATCACCCGGACAGCCTCCCTGTCCAGCGAAGGATCGATTCCACGGATCACTTCAATATTTTTCAAACTTCCATCCGTGTCGACAACGAAAGAGCAAGAGACACGTCCTTGTATTCCATTCTCCTGAGCAATAGCCGGATATTTTATGCGTGTTGCCAGATATTTCAACAACGAAGCCTGTCCACCCGGAAATTCCGGCATCTGTTGCACTACCGTAAAGACACGACCGGACGTATCGACTTCTTTAATCTGCCTCTGCACGATACGAGAGGATGTTTTTTTCTTTCCACCGGAAAGCCGGAAAGTTACCGGTACCGTATATTTGACATTAACCGCTTTGCCCCGCTGTTTTCCCGGCGACCATACCGGCATGGAGTTTATCACACGCAAAGCCTCCTCATTCAGTTCCGGACTTACCCCACGAATCACTTCTGCCTCCGAGATAGCTCCATCTTTTCCAACAACAAAAGAACAGCTAACCCGTCCCTCTATACCATTTTTAACGGCCGATTCCGGGTATCTGACATTCGTCGCCAGGAATTTCAGCAGAGCACCCTGTCCGCCAGGAAATTCCGGCATTACCTCCACAACGGTAAACACCTGGTTACGGGCACGTCTGGCAGCCTCAATTCCTTCCTCCGATAGCACATACTCCTCACGTTTTTCAGCAGGAGAAGCATCACCGACAAAAGGGAACGGCAAGATAGCCTCCGGTAGTAAGACATCGGCAAACGTGCTTTCCGTCAGTTCGTCCGTGATCCGGGCCAATGCATCGACATTGCTCAAAATCAGCAAGGTGCCCACAACCGGTATAAAAATCAGGTATTTCGTCCTCCCTATGCTCCGGGAACGTTTCTTATTCATCATGCTGATCCGATTTTTCAGATGCAGCATATTAAAGTTATTAGATAAAGAGGTCACCGATCTATTGGTATGTGCCAACCCCAAAAGGTGATATTGGTAGCTACGACTGTCATAGCCCGATTCAAGTACCGTATCATCCGCCAAATATTCCAGATTATGACGTACCTCTCTTTTCAACAGCCAGACAAACGGATTCACCCAACAGATGATACAAACCAATTCGCAAATAATCACGTCAATCGAATGCCACTGGCTGACATGCGTACACTCGTGTACCAAAATCTCATCGATCTCTTTTTCGGAATGGCTGTCGGGATGCAGAAATACCAGCCGGGAAAAAGAAAAAGGACCGGCCGGTTTATTCAACAGATGTACACGTACGTTACGGATCAAAGTCACTTCCGACCGCCGTGCCAGTAACAAGATGCTGCTCAACTGCACTAAAAAACGGAACGATAAGGCAATTACACCGCTCCAATAAAGATAAGAAATACCGGGAAGTAACAAATCATGCCAATTTGTTTGGGGAACATTGCCGGGGGTTATTGTCGTTTCGGGCAAAATGGCTGAATACATTTGTATGACTTCCACTATCGGCCCCTGCTCCCGGATCCAATCCTGAATATTCATCAGCGGATAAAGCAATGACACCCCGAAAAATGCCAACAAGATGGTACGGCGTAGTTTAAAGAAGGTGTCCTTATAAAAGAACAGCCGGTAGAAGGCATAAAGGAGTATAAAAGCTACATTTACCTTCAAGAAGTAGGCAAATTCCGGTGTCATGGCATTATGTATTTAACAGTTTATTCTCGTCCTTTTTCAATCATATCGATAATCTCTTTCAACTCATCGGTCGATATCTTCTGTTCTTTAGCAAAAAAGGAGACCATTTCCTTGTAAGAGTTCTCGAAATAGTTGTTCACCACACTTCCCATAAACGTCCGTTTATATTCCTCCTGTGGGATCAGCGGCCTGTATTCGTAAGTATTTCCGTAACGTTTCGCTTTCACGTATTTCTTACGTTCCAGATTCTTCACAATAGAAGCGAGTGTCGTATAAGGAGGCTTAGGCTCTTCATACTTCGCCAGGATGTCTTTGATAAAACACGGCTCGATCTGCCAGATCCAGCGCATTACATCCTCTTCCTGTCTTGTTAATCTTTCCATGTTTCTATATTATTTTTTACGATCGTATCGCAAATCTACGAATACATCGTAAATATGCAAGAAATAATGCGTTAATTTGTATTAACAATTAATAATCCATCATCTATTCGCTGCATGCGCCAAAAAGGAATTTATCTATAAGCAGCCACACCAAAACATCCCCCTATATTAATTAATGATTTTATATACTCCAAGGGGACACTTTTTAAGCATGGGATTTCACTTTTTCCGACGATAAAAAGTATTTGAATTAGCAGTTTTTACATGGAATCTGTATAGTTTATAAATAACCAACATTTTTTGACAAAATAGCTATTAGAGCTTAACATATATTATCCGTAAAAGGCTTGACAAACAAGCTTAGCTAGTGTATTTTTGCATTGTGGTTTTTTCATAATAGTATTAGATTTAAGGTTAACAAAGTTGGTTAGGGGTTGTCGAGATGACAATCCTTAATTTTTTATATACCTGCCTCTTTCTTTGCACATCTTGTTGCCTGTCATATTTTCATGTTTTTATAGTGCTTTTATAGTACGCCACTGATAAAAAAGTCTTACTTTTAAGCCGCATAATTGACAAAGAATCTATATAAATACAATATCATGAAAATGCTATCTTTTATTTTGGTACTCCTTTTAGGGGGTTTTATGCCTGCCGGGAATCTTTTGGCTTCAGACAAAGAACAAAATCCTCATTACATTACTGTGAAGAACAGCCGGGACCTACAAGCCTATTTCCGGTATGCTCCCGATCGCCCGATTGTAATCAGTGGACATCGTGGTGGAATGCTAGACGGCTATCCGGAGAACTGCATCGAATCATTCGAAAAGACCTTGTCCTATATGGAATCGTTTTTCGAGATAGATCCGCGTTTGACAAAAGACGGGATAATCGTATTGATGCACGACGAAACCATCGACCGGACAACTACCGGGAAAGGAAAGGTTTCAGATTACACTTATGCAGAACTGCAACAATTCAATCTGGTGGACCGAAACGGCAACGTGACAGCCTTCAAAATTCCAACTTTAAAAGAATGCCTGGAATGGAGCAAAGGCAAAACAATCCTGAATTTGGATATCAAGGATGTACCTTTAGAAGTTATGGCCGATTTTATAGAAACAGAAAAGCCTGTTAACGTCATGTACACGGTACATAACGCCAGTCAAGCCCGCTATTATCTCGACCGGAAACTGGATGCGATGTTTTCTTGCTGGTGTAAGAATCGGGAAGAATTCGATAATTATGAAAAAGCCGGCATCCCCTGGAAACAGGTAATGGCTTATGTAGGCCCGAAGATGAAGCCTGAACAGCAACCACTGTATGACGCTCTGCACCGTAACGGAGTCATGTGCATGATTTCCGTTGCTCCGACACATGATCGCGCGAAAACGGAAACAGAGAAAACCGCCGGTTACCGATCAGAGATCAGCACTCGTCCCGACGTGATCGAAACGGACTATCCGTACCTGTTTCAAGGACTCGATTTAACAAAATAACGCAGTTTAAAGGACTCTTTATAGCCGATTAAAATCTTTTTGCTATTTATGCTCATCTGATTAACAAGTATTAGCGACAAAATGCTTGACAAACGCTCTTGACGAGTGTATCTTTGCAATGTGGTTTTTTCATAATAGTATTAGATTTAAGGTTAACAAAGTTGGTTAGGGGTTGTCGTGAGACAGCCTTTAATTGTTTATAGAGGTTCCGTTTCTTCTCCCACATACAAATCGTATACGAAAAAGCCGGTCAGGACAGCTTATAGAGATTTCCCGGCAACGCTTTTACCTTCCCGTTTATTTCCAGTTCGAACAATAGCATAGAGAGTTGATGTACCGGTATCTCCAACACTGAGGCAAGCTCGTTGATATGGATCTCATTCCGCGTTCGCATAATGGCTAAAACCGGATTTTGTTCCGAGGTGAATGTTTCCGCCTCGGCGAAAAACAACTCCGTTTGAACGGGAGTAGCCCCAGCTTGGATATCCCAACAAAGAGCGGAGAGCAGATCGTCCGCAGAAGTGATCAGGCCGGCTTTATTTTGTCGGATCAAATTGTTGCATCCTTTGGAATGGCTGTCACCGACACGCCCTGGAAAGCTATAGACATCCCGGCCATAAGAGAATGCAATATCGGCAGTTACCAAAGAGCCTCCTTTTTCTGCCGATTCAACCACGATCGTACAATCCGAGATTCCGGCGACAATCCGGTTCCTCCGGAGGAAATTTGGACGGTCTGGTTCTGTACCGCTGGGAAAATCGGTCAACAGACCGCCCGATTCCAGCATTTCGACAGCCGTATTCCGATGGCAGGAAGGATAGATACGATCCAAGCCATGCGCCAGCACAGCAACAGTCGGAAGTCGGTTGTACAAAGCGTTCCGGTGGGCACAGATATCGATGCCGTAAGCCAATCCACTCACGACCAACAAGTCCGGGATCACTTTTGCCAAGTCTTTTATAAGGGATTCGGTAAGCTCCCGACCATATTCGGTCGCGTTGCGAGTACCCACAATACTGATGATACGGGTTGCATCAAGGTTAGTATTTCCCTTAAAATAGAAAAGTATAGGGGCATCCGGACATTCTCTCAAGCGCACCGGATAATCTGTATCAGTCAGATAATAACAGGAAATATTGTTTTTCTCGATAAAAGCCAACTCTTTTTCCGCCCGTTGCAAGATTTCCGGGCGTTTGATTTCGGCAGCAATATTGCTGCCGATACCAGGGATCCTTCCTAACAACTGTTGCTTTTCAGTAAACACAGCCTCTGCTTCTCCCAAAGCCTGCAGGAGATGACGCGCCAGGATATCTCCCACGCCGTTTATCATAGTAAGGCCGATTTGGTAAATCCGTTTGTCAGTCATGTATGTTCTATTCTTTTTAGCATTTCGTCGAAATATTCACCGCGTGTCAACTTTCCGTTCTCAACGATAACCGACTCGACGATTCCTTTCGTCGCCAATGCATTGTCAGAAGCCCTATATATATCCTGCTCGAATACGAGCTTGACTCCTTTTTTATAGACATTGAGGCAAGAGATATAGCTGTCGCCGCTCTTGAGCGAGGTCTTATACTGGATTTCTACCCGCGATACAAATCCGTCAACCCCTTTTTCGTGCATCTTTCCGAAGTTCTCACCAAGCGACTCCAAGAATTCATGCCGAGTATGTTCCATATAATGCTGATAATTGGAGTTGTTGACCACTCCTTGCAGGTCGCATTCGTAGTCACGGACCTTGTCTGTCAGTTTAAAAATATACTCTTTCATTATTCAAATACCTTTTCAAGTTGAACCTTTTCCATTTTATACAATCGGTCAGACGGCCGAATCTTCTCGTTCACCTTGAGAGAGAACCGTTCACCTTTAACGGTCTCGTCCACCGGCTTCAAGTCCACACGGATTTCTTCTATCGTCTGCATAACCGCACCCGTTGTCGGTCCGGTAATCAGGATCTCATCACCCACTTTCAGGTTACCGGATTCCATTTCGAACTCCGCCACGCCGATCTTGTCGAAATATTTGATTCCTTTGGCAACATACACTTTCTTCTTAGTCGCGCCGGAGCCATATTTGCTACTCCACTCACCCAACCGTTGCCCCAAATAATAGCCGTCCCAGAATCCTCGGTTGAACACACTGCGCAGGCGTTCGTCCCAAGCGGCAACTTTCTTTTCATCGAACGTGCCATTGCAATAGGCACGCACAGCTTCCTTATAGCATTCGGTCACCAGGCGGACATATTCAGGACCGCGGGCACGTCCTTCGATCTTGAATACCCGTACACCTGCATCCATCATCTTATTCATGAAATGAATTGTCTTAAGGTCTTTAGGCGACATAATATACTGGTTTTCGATATCCAGTTCGATATTGCTGTCTTTATCTTTTACCGAATAAGCACGCCGACAAATCTGCATGCAAGCTCCCCGGTTGGCGGAAGCGTTCATTTCGTGCAGGCTCAGGTAACATTTACCGGAAACGGCCATACAGAGAGCTCCGTGGGCAAACATTTCGATACGGATCAGTTCTCCTTTCGGTCCCGTAATCTGCTGGTCGACGATCTGCCGATAGATTTCATGCACCTGTTTCAAATTCAGCTCACGCGCCAAGACGACAACATCGGCAAAACGGGCATAGAATTTCAGTGCTTCCGCATTGGAAATGTTGAGCTGTGTGGAAAGATGCACCTCCTGTCCGATGCTGTTGGCATAGTTCATAGCTGCCACATCGGCCGCAATGATCGCTGAAACTTCCGCCTCCTTCGCCGCATCGATAATCTCGCGCATCAGAGGCAGGTCTTCCCCATAAATAACCGTATTGACGGTCAAATAGCTCTTAATACCGTGCTCACGACAAAGCGCAACGATCTTGCGCAAATCGTCTGTCGTAAAGTTATTGGAAGAGCGCGAACGCATATTCAATCCTTCGATACCGAAATAGATAGAATCGGCTCCCCCTTGGATAGCCGCCATCAGTGATTCGTACGAACCGACAGGCGCCATTATTTCAAAATCTTTCTCGTTCAAGTTCTTATACATTTACTGGTTCGTTCGCAAAGGTAGGAATAATATCCGAGAAGAATTGCATGGGTATCCGTTTCTCAGAGCATCAAAATCGTGATCAAATACCATTTTCTATAAAGATTTGCAAAACAACCATCATACTGGCATTGTTGTCCTTTAGAATCTGTTATTCAATACCTTAAGACATGATAGTTTCTATTTTTAACTATCATACTACTATCATGCAACTATCATGATTTCAGCTTATCATTTTATCTATATCATTGACAGTATGACATTTGTACTTTTTATTGATCAATTACTACATTTTTTAGTAGATATCCTTTTATCCCTGTTTTTAGCAGGAAATCAGTACCTTTGTCCCCGTCATTGATAATATAAATATGAAAATAGGTACAATAGATTTAGGCGAACGCCCCATCTTCTTAGCTCCGATGGAAGACGTTACAGATATTTCTTTCCGGTTGATGTGCAAACGTTTTGGTGCCGATATGGTTTATACCGAATTTGTTTCAGCAGACGCCCTGATCCGCAGTGTAAATAAAACACAGCAAAAGCTGAATGTGGCGGATGAAGAACGTCCGGTCGCCATACAAATATATGGCCGTGATGTTCCGACAATGGTCGAAGCCGCGCAAATTTGCGAAGCCGCTCATCCGGACATTCTCGATATCAATTTCGGTTGCCCTGTCAAACGAGTGGCAGGCAAAGGAGCAGGCGCCGGCATGCTGCGCAATATTCCACTGATGCTGGACATCACCCGTGAAGTCGTCAAAGCGGTGAACATCCCTGTCACCGTAAAAACCCGCTTGGGCTGGGATGCCGACAACCGGATCATCGTAGACTTGGCCGAACAACTACAGGATTGCGGTATCGCAGCCCTTTCCATCCACGGACGTACCCGGGCACAGATGTACACAGGAGAGGCAGACTGGACACTGATCGGTGAAGTAAAAAACAATCCCCGCATACAAATTCCCATCATCGGCAATGGCGATGTGACTTCCGCCGAAATCTGCAAACAACGTTTCGAACAATATGGCGTGGATGCCGTTATGATTGGCCGGGGTAGCATAGGCCGCCCCTGGATTTTCAGAGAAGTGAGGCATTATCTGGATACAGGCGAGACATTGCCTGCCGAATCTTTTTCATGGTATTTGGACATACTGAAAAAGCAGGTGGAACAAAGCGTGGAACGTTTGGATGAGCGCCGGGGAATTCTCCACATTCGCCGCCATTTGGCTGCAACTCCGCTGTTTAAAGGTATTGCAGACTTCAAGCAGACACGCGTCGCCATGCTACGTGCGGAAACAGTGGAAGCATTATTCGACATTCTGGATTTCATCCCCGACAAATTTCATACAGGATACGGATTTCAAAGCGACTCTCAAGTGTCAGAATCGATCGATTGTTGATATAATAACAGTGTGAATCCGCACACAGTGTCAATTTTAAAACAAAAAGTAGCAAATTTGCAATAAAATGTAATTACAAACTCTTGCGTATTCAGTAAATATACTTTATATTTGCAGTGAGTTTTTTTTCATAGTATTTTAGATCTAAGGTTAACAAAGTCTTTGCAGAGAGGGAATCGAGAGACTGTTTCACTGGAAAGCAACAAAAAAGCCGCATCCACTTTTATTATAGGGAGTGCGGCTTTTTTGTGGGTTTGAACGAACATAAAGAAAGCCCGTTGCCATTGACGACGGGCTTTTCCATATACATATATATAATGTATTAGTCTTGTAACTTAGCAGAGATGAACTCGCGGTTCAAGCGAGCGATGTTGCTAACGGAGATGTTCTTCGGACATTCCATTTCGCAAGCGCGAGTGTTCGTACAGTTACCAAAGCCCAGTTCATCCATCTTAGCAACCATTGCTTTTGCACGACGAGCAGCTTCCACCTTACCCTGAGGCAAAAGAGCCAGCTGGCTAACCTTTGCAGAGACGAACAGCATAGCTGAACCGTTCTTACAAGCAGCAGCACAAGCACCGCAGCCGATACAAGCAGCAGCATCCATAGCCAAATCCGCATCAGCCTTAGAAATAGGAATTGCATTAGCATCAGGAACCCCACCTGTGTTTACAGAAACGAAACCACCTGCCTGGATAATCTTATCATAAGCATAACGGTCTACCATCAAGTCGCGGATTACCGGGAAACCGGCAGAACGCCACGGCTCGATCGTAATCGTCTCACCATCATTGAAACGGCGCATATAGAGCTGACAGGTTGTTGCACCTGTTGCCGGTCCGTGCGGATGTCCGTTTACATACAATGAACACATACCGCAGATACCTTCACGGCAGTCGTGGTCGAATACGATAGGTTCTTTACCTTCGCTAACCAAACGTTCATTCAAAATGTCTAACATTTCCAAGAAAGAAACACTCTGATTGATTTTGTCGATTTGGTAAGTCTCAAACTGTCCTTTATCTTTCGGACCTTTCTGACGCCAAACTTTAAGTGTTACCTTTATATCTTTATCCATGATTCTAATTTTTGTGATTGATGATTATTACTTCTTGTAGTTACGTGTTTGAGGAACAACGAACTGATAGTTCAAATCTTCCTTCAGCATAACCGGGTCTTTGTCTTCACCCTGGTATTCCCAACAAGAGACGTACATGAACTTATCGTCATGACGCATAGCTTCGCCTTCTTCGGTCTGATGTTCCGTACGGAAGTGGCCACCACAAGATTCTGCGCGGTCTAACGCATCGTGTGCCATCAATGCACCGATTTCGATAAAGTCAGCCAAACGCAATGCCTTGTCCAATTCCACGTTCAAGCTGTTCGCTTCACCCGGAATGAATACATTGCTCCAGAATTCCTTCTTCAGGTCTTTCAACATTTGGATAGCTTCTTTCAAACCTTCCGCGTCGCGTGCCATACCGACGTGTTCCCACATGATATGTCCCAGCTTACGGTGGATAGAATCGACTGTTTCTTTACCCTTCACGTTCATCAACTTCGCGATACGGGCGTTAATAGCCTTTTCTGCTTCCACAAATTCAGGCAGGTCAGTGCTGAAGCGCGGAACCTGGATCTGGTCAGACAGATAGTTCTGGATCGTGTAAGGCAATACAAAGTAACCATCAGCCAATCCCTGCATCAAAGCAGAAGCACCCAGACGGTTAGCGCCGTGGTCAGAGAAGTTGGCTTCACCGATTGCGAACAGCCCCGGAATAGAAGTCATCAATTCATAGTCTACCCACAAACCACCCATTGAGTAGTGCAATGCAGGATAAATCATCATCGGAGTTTCGTACGGATCATCGTTCGTGATCTCTTCGTACATATCGAACAGGTTACCATATTTCTGTTTAACCACTTCCTTACCCAGACGGTTGATAGCATCGGAGAAATCCAGGAATACAGCCAAGCCCGTGCTATTTACACCGAAACCGGCATCACAACGTTCTTTAGCGGCACGTGAAGCCACATCACGAGGAACCAAGTTACCGAATGCCGGATAACGACGTTCCAGATAGTAGTCGCGATCTGCTTCAGGAATATCCTTACCTTTTTTTGTTCCGGCCTGCAATGCCTTCGCATCTTCCAGCTTCTTCGGAACCCAGATACGGCCGTCGTTACGCAGTGATTCTGACATCAAAGTCAGCTTAGACTGGAAGTCACCTTTCACCGGCACACAAGTCGGGTGGATCTGCACCATACAAGGATTAGCAAAGTAAGCCCCTTTCTTGTAGCACTGCCATGCAGCAGAACCGTTAGACGCCATCGCGTTAGTAGACAAGAAGAATGTATTTACATAACCACCTGTCGCAACAACGACTGCGTGAGCGGCAAAACGTTCGATCTTACCGGTAATCAAATTACGGGCAATAATACCGCGAGCACGTCCGTCAACCTTCACAACATCCAGCATTTCATGGCGTGTGTACATCTTCACCTTTCCCAAACCAATCTGACGACTCAATGCAGAGTAAGCACCCAACAGCAGCTGCTGTCCGGTCTGACCACGGGCATAGAACGTACGGGATACCTGAGCACCCCCGAATGAACGGTTATCCAACAGACCACCATATTCGCGAGCGAATGGTACACCCTGTGCTACGCACTGGTCGATGATAGAGTTTGACACTTCAGCCAGACGATAGACGTTTGCTTCGCGGGCACGGTAGTCACCACCTTTGATTGTATCGTAGAACAGACGATAAACCGAGTCACCATCATTCTGATAATTCTTTGCCGCATTGATACCGCCCTGTGCAGCGATAGAGTGTGCACGACGGGGAGAGTCCTGAATACAGAAATTCAATACATTGAATCCCATTTCAGCCAGAGAGGCAGCAGCAGAAGCACCCGCCAGACCAGTACCTACTACAATTATGTCCAAACGACGTTTGTTTGCGGGATTCACCAATTTCTGGTGATTTTTATAATTTGTCCACTTCTCAGCCAACGGGCCTTGAGGAATTTTAGAATCTATTTGAGTCATAATGTTTTATTTTCAAATTGAAAAAATAATATCCGAAATTAAGCACCTACACCGTTCAGGTAGAAGATAACTGTGATAACAGCGAATAAGCCACAAATAATAGTGGCAACCCATTTAGAGATACATTCCCAACGGCTTAACCAAACGGTATTGTTCCAGCCAATTGTGTGAATCGCAGACCAGAAACCGTGAGTCAGGTGAAACCACAGAGCAACGAACCAGATCAGATACAACACCGTATTCACAACATTGCCCTGGAAGTAGAAATTGATAAACGCTGCACCATCCTGCGGATGAATGTCACCATGAATACCTGCCAGTTCGGCAAACATCATGTTGTACCAGAACTGAGTAAAGTGCAGAACCATGAACAGGATAACGATCACACCCAAAACAAACATGTTCTGAGAAGCCCATTCAACACCTTTCGGACGAGCGTTGATGGCATAACGGTCGTTACCGCGAGCCTTACGATTCTGCAGAGTCAAGATAATAGCATACACGAAGTGCACGACTACACCTGCAGCCAACACCAATGTACCGAGCAAAGCATACCAGTTAGAACCCAGCAAACCGCAAATCACGTTATACGCTTCACCAGAAAATACTGCCGCAATGTTCATACATAAGTGGAACACCAAGAACAGAATGAGAAAAAGACCTGATATACTCATTATCAGCTTCTTCCCGATAGAAGAATTAAGTAACCACATAAGATAATAATTTAAGTTATTTAATTGTATTTAGAAATTTCCTCCAATCTATGGTTATTATCGTGCAAAGGTATGCTAAATCCCCATATCACGCAAACGATTAAAGAAATATTTCATCAATTAGAACGCTGCTTGCTGGCTGGTTTTATTTGCATCAGATATCACAAACGGATTGTGCGAAACGAAAAAATTTCGTTTTTTTGTAGCCGATACAGGCAAGGTCTTGCCGGATAACTGATTATTATTTAATTGTCATATTATGAAAACTGCTATTTTTTCTATTGGTGTTTTTTTGATTTCTCTGTTCTTAGGCTCTTGTCAGCCTTCCGAAACATCCTGTTCCGTCGTCGACACGGGGAAAACCTTAGACTATAAGATAGGAGATAAACTGTTGTTCTCTTACAACTATACCACGGTTTACCCAGCCCCTGGCGTTGACTCGGTCTATAAACGCAGCGGTTTCATCCATCCTTTGAAGACATTGGGAGGCGAAGTGATGACCAATTGTTCTCCCGCCGACCATTACCATCATTTCGGTTTGTGGTATGCCTGGACGAAAACCACGTTCGAAGGAAACGAGATCGATTTCTGGAATCTCCACAAAAAACAAGGAACAGTTCGCTTCCGCAACTTCGAACACGTATCCGACAACGGTTTTGTTGCGACACTGGACCATGTGGTCTACCCCGATTCTCCCGCAGAAAAAGTAGCAATGAACGAACGCCTGGAGATCAACATCGGGACAACATCCTTACCAGGTTATTACATCGACTATCATACCACTATCCGCCTCGCCAGCCCCAGCCCGATCACCATGGAAGCTTACCGTTATGGCGGCATATGCATCCGTACGCGCGAAGACTGGAACGATCAGACAGCCGAAATGCTCACCTCGGAAGGCCTTTCCCGCGACGAAGCTGACGGTTCGAGAGCCCGTTGGTGCTACTATCAAGGGAAAGCCGGAAACGAAAAGGCCTGTATCCTAATCGTTGCCTCCCCTTCCAACCTGAACTATCCTGAGCCTTTACGCGTATGGGACAAAACTGTCAACAAGCCTGCCGGTGACGTCATGTGGAATTTCTCACCGACCAAGCAGAAGGCATTCACCTTGGAACCCGGTAAAGAACTGAGCCTGTCTTACCGCATTTATGTATTGGACAAGAACATCAACGCTACTACGGCAGAAGTGCTGTCCGATTTCGAACGTGATTGAATTTCTACTAAAACAAACTGACAATTTGCAGGGCAAGGTAAACAAGA
>NZ_MNQY01000054.1:0-64458 GCF_001915675.1 Parabacteroides sp. merdae-related_45_40
AAGAAGTAACTTGCGTGTATTTATATATGTAAAGCGATTGAAATGGAATACAAAGACAAAAAATATATACTAAAGAAACTAATGCAGGATGCGCTGACCGAAGAAGAGCGCATAGCCTTGCAATCATCTCGCCGGGTGACAAAAGAAATGGAGCGGCAATGGAATAATGCTCTGGATGCAGTGGAGAGCGATCGTCCGGACGAGCCGTCTATCTGGCGGAATATTTGTAAGGAAGTCTGGCAGCATGATGAAGGACGGAAAGTTGTCTTTTATAAGATATATAGTATGGTCGCCTCCATCTTATTGGTATTGGGGGTGGCAGGGACTGTTTATTTTGCGTTGCGGGACAAGGCGAATGTCCCAATGTATGTTGTAAGTTCCGGCATACAGAATATGGAATCCGTCTCTTTGCCGGATGGAACGAAAGTACAGATGGGACCGGGTAGCCGTTTGACCTATCCGGCTCGTTTCTCCGGTAAGACGCGTGAGATAACATTGGATGGGCAAGCCTTTTTCGATGTGGCGAAGAATCGTGAAAAACCTTTTATCGTCCATACGGAGGGTATGAGTGTGGAGGCTTTGGGGACTGCGTTCGAATTGTTCAGCTACAAGGTGGAAAATAAGATGGAAGCGATTCTTTTGAATGGAAAGATCAAAGTAAGTGTGGCGGATAAGGAAACAGACCAAATGGAAGAATACTTCGTCTCTCCCGACGAAAAGATCTTGGTGGACCGGCAGACCGGCAAGATCACCAAACAGATTGTGGATGCCGACAAATATACCGCTTGGCGCAAACAAAAGATGCTGAGTTTCGAAAACGAAAAACTATCCATGATCATCCCACGTCTCGAACAGTGGTACGGCAGAAAGGTGATGTGCCAAAAGGATCTGGCTGATAAATACCGGTTCACTTTCAAGGTGAGGGATGAGTCGCTAGATCGGATACTTTTTATGATAAAAGCTTCTTCTCCATTACAGTATAAAGAGGAGAAGAATGGTGATTATACATTGACTTTAAAATAACTTATTATAAACAACTTAATTCTAATGCTTATGGGATAAAAAAGAGTTAACCTTTAAAAAATTGGAAGATGCCGGCAAGCACCTTCCAATCAGAGAGTTTTCAAAAAATGCTTGTCATAGGAGTCCAAGCCAAAGACTTGCATTTATTATTCATCAAAAACTATTACAAAGTTATGGAAAAAAACAGTGAGAGGGGGTATTGTATCCCGTTATTTAGAAAAACTAAACGTATCATGAAGATCACAACCTTATTTTCGTTGGGAGTTGCATGCTGTATTTCTGCCTCTACTTATGCGCAGAACTACAAAGTGTCGATCAACAAGCAGAACAGCAGTATTATTGAAATCCTTAGAGAAATTGAAAAAAGCAGTGAGTTTACATTCTTTTTTAACGATAATCGTGTGAATGTCAACAAAACTGTGAGTGTCAATGCTCAAAATGCTACATTGGAAGATGTACTGGACCAAGTGTTGAAAAATACCGGCTACAAGTATCAAATTATCGATCGCCAAGTGTTGATCAAGGCTTCGGACAACCTCTTATTGAGCGGTGTTCAACAGAATAAGAAAACTGTTACAGGTGTAATCCTCGATGAATCCGGCTTGCCGGTCATTGGTGCCAATGTGGTGGAGAAGGGGACTACCAACGGCACGATAACGGATGTGGAAGGGAGGTTCTCCCTTAATGTTGCATCAGATGCAACATTAATAGTTTCCTATATCGGATATATTCAGAGTGAAATATCTGTAAAAAATAAAACATCTGTGTCTATAACAATGAAGGAGGATGCGGAATTGTTGGATGAAGTAGTGGTAATTGGCTATGGATCGGCTCGTAAGGGGGATTTGACCGGTCCGATATCCAGTGTCAAAGGAGCTTCCTTAACAGAACGTTCTACTCAAATGCTGTCTACGGCTATGCAGGGGCAGATTTCGGGTGTGGAGGTTACTCGTTCTTCCGGAGGTCCTGGTAATTCTGCTACGATACGTGTTCGTGGTGTGACGACACTTTCCAATAACGACCCGCTTGTAATTATAGACGGTGTACCCGGTTCATTGAATGATGTCGTGGCTTCAGATGTAGAAACCATGAGTGTTTTGAAAGATGCGGCATCGGCTTCTATTTACGGATCTCGTGCTGCGGCCGGTGTTATTTTGATCACAACCAAAAGAGCTAAGGAGAATAAATTCAATTTAGATTATAATTATGAATATTCCATTGACAAACCGACTACACGACCGACTAATGGAAATGTGATCGATTGGATGAATGTTCAAAATGAGATTAAATGGAACGATGGTGCTTCTAATCCTTATTCGCAATATTCGCAGGAAACCATTAACTCTTGGATGGCTAATAATGCAATGGATCCTTATCATTATCCGAATACGGATTGGGTTGATTTGCTGTTGAAGAATACGACTTCTCATCAACAACATAACTTTAACGTTTCAGGCGGTACAGATAAATTGCAGTCCAAATTCTCGTTCAATTATCAGACGGCAGATGGGTATTATGCGAATAAATCGTATGAGCGTTATGCGGGTCGCGTCAACAACGATTATAAAATCAATTCTTGGATTCGGGCTAATATTGATGTTGATTTTTCTGCGTCGAAAAGTGTATCTCCTGCGACTGTCAATCCTATTTATTGGGCTTATTTGACTGCTCCATATTATAATCCTCGTTGGGAAGACGGGCGCTATGCAGATGTGAAATCCGGGGCCAATCCATTGGCTATGCTCAATGAAGGGGGAACGGATGGAAAGAATTATTATAAGTTTGGGGGAAAGGCCCAACTAGATTTGACTCCGCTTAAGGGATTAACGCTTACGGCCGTTTTTGCTCCTCGATATACGTTTGAAACAGGGAAAAAATTTACAAAAGCAGTGAATGTGTATTATGAGGATGGAAGCTCCATTGCTGCACAAAGTAATAAGACAACATCTTTAAATGAAACACGGAATATGACACAAAGCCGTACTTACCAGTTTTATGCTAATTATCAGAACAAATGGACTGACCATTCCTTGAATGCGATGGTAGGTTATGAGGGGTATAAGCATAAATGGGAAAATTTGGGTGCATCAAGAAATAATTATGAATTGGATACTTATCCTTATTTGAATCTTGGTCCGGAAGATTATCAGTATAATTCGGGCAGTGCAGGTCACAATGCTTATCAATCTGTTTTCGGACGTGCTATGTATTCATATAAGGACCGGTATATGTTACAAGCGAATGTTCGTGCTGATGCCTCTTCTCGTTTTGCTTCTGATTATCGCTGGGGGGTATTCCCTTCTGTATCGGCAGGTTGGGTTATTTCTAGTGAATCTTGGTTCCCTAAAGATAAGCAGATTGATTATTTGAAAGTGCGTGCTTCTATTGGGTCATTGGGGAATGAACGCATTAGTGATGCGGAATTTCCATATCAGGCGGCAATCAATTTCGGAAATAGTTATATGTATGATAAAGGTTCCCAATCGGTGACCGCTGTACAGAATGCTGCACAATATAATTATGCATTTAATGATATTACGTGGGAAACAACTACGACTTATGATATTGGTATCGATATTACTTTGTTGAATAATCGTTTGAGTTTAACAGGAGACTACTATTATAAGAAAACATCCGACATGCTTTTGACTTTAGGTTTCCCCTCTTATGCCGGTTTTTCTGCTCCGAAACAAAATGCGGGTGATATGTATACTCACGGTTGGGAATTTGAAGCAAGTTGGCGTGATCAGATTGGTGAGGTATCTTATGGTGTATCTTTTAATTTATCTGATTATCGTTCAAAAATGGGATATTTGGGAGACAGAAGAACTATAGATGGTAATAAGATTTATGAAGAAGATTCTTATTATTATGAGTGGTTTATGTATAAGACCGATGGTCTGTTTGTTACTGATGCAGATCTGTATGATTCGGAAGGAAACAAGTATCCGACACTCACTGCTAACGATAAGGCTGGTAATATTAAATATGTCGATGTGAATGGAGATGGCGTTATCAATGCAGATGATAAAGTTCGTTTAGGTAATTCTTTGCCGGAGTTTCAGTTTGGTGGTAATCTTTTCTTAGGTTGGAAAGATTGGGATTTCTCTCTTTCTTTTCAAGGCGTGGGGCATCAGAATGTTCTCTTTAATTCTGCATGGATACAGCCATTAAAAGAACAATGGGGAGCTGTGCCTTCTCTTATATTGGGGAATTATTGGAGCCAGCATAATACGGAAGATCAAAACCGGAATGTCAAATATCCTCGTCTTACATATACCAATACTACTAATACTTATACCGGATCTGATTATTGGTTGTTTAATGGAGCTTATTTCCGTGTCAAGAACATTACATTGGGGTATTCGTTGCCGCAGAAACTTATGGATAAGTGTTTCATCAGAGGACTTCGGATATATGCAACAATAAATGATCTACCAGCTATCAGCCATTATCCTAAAGGATGGGATCCGGAAATAGGTGCAAGTTCCGACTTTATATCCACGTCTTTTACATTTGGTGCGAATGTTAAATTTTAAATTTATAGTGATATGAAACAGATAAAATTTTCTATATGTACTGCATCCCTATTCATGCTTATGTCGTGTGTCGATCTTAATTTAAATCCTCTTTCTGAAGGATCAAGCGAGAATTGGTATTCTTCTCAAGCGGAAATAGAAATGTCTTTGAATGATTTCTATCGTACGGATTTTTTTCCGATTGATGATATGAAATGGGGAGATGATGTAACTGCTCGAAATGAAACATCTGCCGTGAATAACGGAACATTGACTTCAGAAGACGGAACGATTGCCAAACGTTGGGAAAACTATTATAAAGGTATCGCACGTGCTTTACGTATAATTAATAATATGGATCGAGCACGTGCTATGGGCGTTTCGGAGAAGGATATTGCTCAATATGAAGGTGAGGCTTACTTTTATTTAGGATATGCTTATGGTATGTTAGCTTTTCATTGGGGGGATGCGATTTTGGATAAGGTGGGTATGAGTTTAGATGAAGCTTATACCGCTTCCCGATCTCCGAAAGCAGATGTATTGGCTTACAGTTACGAATGTTTGGATAAGGCTGCGGAACGTTTACCGAATAGTTATCCAGGCATCCAGCGTGCCACGAAAGGGGCTGCTTATGCTTTTAAAGCAAGAATTGCTATTTATAATGAGGATTATGCAGCCGCTGCTACTGCTGCCAAGAATTGTATGGATTTGAATGTGTACAAATTGCATAGCAACTATCAGGATTTGTTTACGGCTTCTTGGTCTGACGAATGGATTTTCTTCTTCCGTGGAGATGTGACGTTGAAGAAATATTACTGGGCTGCGTCTGATGTGTTGAATAGCATATCTCGCCTTTCAGGAGGATGGGGTGGTCAAAAAGCTCCTTCCTATGAATTGGTCTGTGCTTATCCCTGTATTGATGGTAAACCGATTGATGAATCTCCGCTTTACAATCCGAAAGACTTTTTCGAGAACCGAGATCCACGTATGGCAATGACAATTGTTCCGTTTGCAACAGCATATAACAAGAGTGTGTTGGATGGAACGTATGATCCGAACGATTATGAATGGTTAGGGTATGAGTATTCTCCTTCTCCTGTTAAAACAACCGTTCAGAGAATTTCTGACGGTGCACAAGTGGGAAATAATGATTCTAAAGCAAGAGCGGAACATGCTTCCTATACAGGTTTATTATTTAAGAAATATGTTGATGAGTCATTTTTGGAAAATGGTAAAGCTGGTGCACCGACTACTTATCCGATGTTGCGTTACGGTGATGTTCTGTTGATGTATGCTGAAGCGATGAATGAGATGAATCAGTGTAGCCAAGAAGTGCTGGATGTTACGATTAATAAATTGCGTGAAAGGGCTTATAACGGAACAGGTCTTGAGTATCCACGAGTAACGGAAGGATCACAGCAGCAGTTACGTACGGTTATCCGTACCGAGCGTTTTATTGAAATGGCTTGGGAAGGTCATCGTTATAGTGATTTAATTCGTTGGAAGATTGCAGGGAAGGTATTTAATCGTCCAATTTATTTCTTGAATCGTGCGTGGTCCGGTAATACCTCTTGGAATGGTGATGAAAGTTCTGTCTCGGCCGAATACAAGCAGTTGATTCAGAACTGGAAAGATGGTAACTATCCGATAGGTGGTATTCCACAGATTGATGAAGACGGTATTGCAGATTTGAGTGGAATGGCGGAAAAGGGGTATATTACCGTGGCAACCGAACGTAAATTCGATGAAAGTCGTGATTATTTGTGGCCGGTTCCTGCAGCAGATAGATTAATTAACGAAAATCTGTCACAGAATCCGAAATGGTGATCGGTTTGGGATAGATTCGATATGATATTCATTTAAGGGTTCCTCGGCTTTATATGGTTATATAGAGGATGAGGAACCCTTGTTGTAAAAAATCAAATAATATGAAACTGAATAGTGTAATAGGATTACTGACTGTATTTTCGGTATTAGGATGTACTGCCCAAAAGGATGTCAAAAAAATACCGGAATCGATTTCCGGTATTTATCCCCGTTTGGCTTACTATAATAATGAAGGCGAATGTGGGACAGGGGCAGTCGTACCTTGGGCGGATCGTTTATGGGTGGTTACTTATGGGCCTCATTTACCGAATGGCTCTTCTGATAAATTATATGAAGTGACGTCCGATTATCGGCAGATCATGCATAAGGAGAGTATTGGAGGTACACCTGCAAACAGAATGATTCATAAAGAAAGCAATCAACTTTTTATAGGCCCTTATGCGATTGATAAAACAGGAAAAGTTCGTGTTATTTCATATACCGTAATGTCTGGTCGGCATACCGGAAATGCCCGTCATTTAACAGATCCGTCAAATAAAATTTATTATGGGACAATGGAAGAAGGATTTTATGAAGTGGATGTGAATACGTTGGAAGTAAAAGAATTGTATCAGGATGGCAATAAGAAACAACAGAAAAAAAATGATACGGATGCCGGACCGATAAATGCTTTATTACCGGGAGTACATGGCAAAGGGTTGTATTCTGGACAGGGTTGTATGTATTTTACCAACAATGGAGAAGGGACACAAGAAGCATTAAAGAAGTTTGATGTGGAGGCAGGTGTCCTAGCTGAATGGAATGGAAAAGAGTGGAAAGTAGTTCGTCGCAATCAATTTGTCGAAGTGACGGGGCCGGGTGGCATTTATGGAAATACGAATCCGGAAACAGACCCGATTTGGGCAACAGGTTGGGATTATAAATCAGTTATTTTAGGTGTACGCGATGCCGAAAAAGGGTGGGCTTTTTATCGTTTGCCCAAAGCCAGTCATAGCTATGATGGTGCGCATGGATGGAATACAGAATGGCCGCGTATTCGGAATGTCGGGACAGAGTCTCAACCTGATTATCTGGTGACGATGCATGGTATGTTCTGGCATTTCCCAGGAATGTTTACGGCCGATAATTCTGCAGGCATTCGTCCTCGCTCCGCTTATTTGAAAGTGATTGGTGATTTTACCCGTTGGAACGATCAGTTGGTTTTCGGTTGTGATGATTCAGCTCAGAAAGAATTCTTGAACAAACGAAAAGCAAAAGGGAGTATAGAGGGACCTGGTCAATCGAACTCTAATCTGTGGTTTACTTCTTTGACAAGACCGGATGAATTAGGACCAGCTACTGCAGAAGGTGCTGTTTGGGCAAAGGAAAGCGTGAAAGCAGGTGAGAGCTCTGAACCGTTCCTTTTTAGTGGCTGGACACATCGTTTCGGTTGGGTCAAAAATGAAGGAAAACAACCGGTGATCTTTACTTTTGAAATAGATGAAGCCGGCAAAAATGAATGGAAGACCTTGAAGAGTGTCATAGTAAATGCAGGAAAGTCGGTCTCTGTCCCTTTTGCTTCTACCGAAAAAGGAGAATGGATTCGTGTAAAAACGGATAAAAATACATTGGCAACGGTTAGTTTCAATTATACGACTGCCGATCCCCGTTCGACTTCTTCTGATCCGATTTACCAAGGTTTGACAACAGTTAAACAAAATACGACAATCGGAGGTTTGTTGTATGGGCTTGGTGACAACCGTCGTGCATTGGGAGTGTTGGCAAATGTGACGGTAGATGGAAAAACATCGGAAACCGGTTATTATGAAATGGGAGATAAATTGGAACTGGTTCGTAAGGAAGATACAAAAACGACTGATTTTATTCGATCAAAGTTTGCCATACCTCAACAAGTCGTTTCGATAGAAGAGGGTTCTGTCTTGATTGTAGATGATTTGAACCGGCGTTGGCGTCTTCCTTTGGGGAATGAAACGTATAAAGAATTGACTAACCAAGGTGTACTGCGTGTTTGTCGGGAAGTGGCAACGGAACGCGATATGTTCTCTTGTATGGGAACTTTTTACGAACTTCCTGCGGAGAATGCGGATGGATATGCAAAAATTCGTCCTATATCAACTCATAATTACCGTATCAACGATTATGCTTCTTACCGAGGTATGCTTGTTTTGACAGGTGTGACACCTGAAGAGGGAAAAGAGAATCCGCATATTATTGTTTCAGACGATGGAAAAGCTGCTGTTTGGGTAGGTGTTATTGATGATTTGTGGACATTGGGTAAACCGGTAGGTCATGGTGGCCCGTGGAAGGATACAAATGTAAAAGCGGGTGTCGCTTCTGATCCGTATCTGATTGGATTCTATGACAAGAAAGAGCTTTCGTTGTCGCATCAATCTGATAAGAAAGTCGTCATTACGGTTGAAGTTGATCCTACCGGCAATGGGGATTGGATGGAGTATGCCGCTTATGCAGTACAACCTGGAGAAAGGTTCGTTCAGCAACTCCCTGAAGCATTTCAAGCAAGATGGATTCGTTTTGTATCGGATACGGATACAAAAGCAACTGCTTGGTTGGATTATAAATAAAATGTAGAAATGACATCCGGTGATGATACTGATAAATCAATTACCGGATGTTGTTGAATTGTAATTTTTAAATCTATAGAATCATGAAATACATTTTAATGTCTGTCTTGTTAGTTTGGGGATGTCTGAATAATACAGTTTTGTCGCAGCAGCAAATAAAC
This sequence comes from Parabacteroides sp. merdae-related_45_40, assembly GCF_001915675.1. Lineage (NCBI taxonomy): Bacteria > Pseudomonadati > Bacteroidota > Bacteroidia > Bacteroidales > Tannerellaceae > Parabacteroides > Parabacteroides sp. merdae-related_45_40. The sequence continues at coordinate 9,112 of NZ_MNQY01000054.1, forward strand.
TGTAGTGGTGTGTTTCCGCATTTAGCTATGGTTGCAGATCAAACTCCGAGAACTGAAGCTGGGACGGGAGCTTTATTCCCTTGGGCAAATAGATTATGGGTTGTTACTTATGTTGCACATTTTTCCGCGACTGGTTTCGGTACTGGACTTTTTGAAATCAATGATAAGATGGAAATACATAAACGCCCGGAAAGCGTGGTGGGAACATATGCGAATAGATTACTCCACGGTCCTACGAATCAGTTGATCATAGGTCCGTATATAATTGATATGAATGGTAATGTACGAGTAATTGATGGGGTAAAAGATCATCGTTTGGCTGCAACAATGACGCATTTGACAGATCCGAAGAATAAAGTTTATTTTCTGGCTATGGAGGGTCAATTTTTTGAAGTGGATGTGAATACTTTAGATACAAAACCATTATTTAACCTTTATGATGAGTTGAAAGAACCGAAAGGGTCGAAACCTCATTTTAAATCTGGTTTTACAAGGCATGGTAAGGTTGTTGTGTGTAACAATAGTTATTCTACAAAAGATTATAATAAAGATTGGAGTGCAGGCCGTTTAGCAGAGTGGGATGGTAAAGTTTGGAAAATAATAGAAGAGAAGTCGTATACGGAAGTATGGAGCTCTTCTCATTTTGGTGCACCAATTTTGGCTACAGGCTGGGATAATGCTTCTGCTGTAATGAGTGTATTTTTTCCGAATACAAAGGAATGGAAGAGGTATCGTTTGCCAAAATCCAGTAAGACATTCGATGAGACGAGTTGTACGGAGTGGCTGCGTATTCGCGAAGTTGAAACAGAACGTGCAATGATGGATTGCCATGGGTTATTTTATGAAATAGGATTTCATCTATATGCTGATCAGCTGTGGGCTATTCGTCCGGTTTGTTCGCATTTGCGTGTAATCCCAGACTATTGCTCTTGGAGGGGCATGTTGGTGATGGGAGGAAATCAGGCGACGCCGATGAAGTTTGGTACTGCTGATGGAAATCCTTTGGCTGGTCAACCTCAAGCTGGATTGTGGTTCGGTAAGACAGACGATTTGTGGTCGTGGGGTAAACCAACTGGTGAAGGAGGGGTATGGTCTGATGATGAAGTTACGGCCCATGTCCCGTCTGATCCTTTTTTAATGTATGGATTTGATCAGAAATCTCTTCATCTTTGGCATGATTCGAATGAAGCTGTTTCTTTTAAAATAGAAGTAGACGTTGTAGGCAATGGGCAGTTTAAGATTTATGAAACCAAGACTGTCGGTTCTGGTGAATATATGCATTATGAGTTTCCTGAGAGCTTTTCTGCTCGATGGGTACGTGTAACCGCAAATAAAAATTGTAAATTTGCAAAATAGAAAATATAGAGAGTGTTGTGTTTTTCTTTGTTTTTGTTAAATTGTAAATATTAATATCATGAAGACTCGTGTAATTTTATCATTATTATTTTTATTGAGTTTTGGATCGGTTCGAGCTGCAGACCTTTTTATTGAGGCTGAAAGTTTCAGTAACAAAGGTGGTTGGAAGGTAGACCAGCAGTTTATGGATTTGATGGGATCGCCCTATTTGTTAGCGCACGGGATGGGTGTACCTGTCGATGATGCTTCGACCGAAGTGACATTTCCTGAAAAAGGAGAATATTATGTATATGTCCGTACCTATAACTGGACTTCCCCGTGGAAAAAAGGGGAAGGCCCCGGTAAATTCAGTTTGTCTGTCGGAGGAAAGAAGATGACTTCTCCATTGGGAGCGGAGGGTTCTGCCTGGATGTGGCAGATAGCTGGAAAAGTATCTGTCAAGAATCTGAAAACTGTAATCAAGCTGCATGATTTGACGGGATTTGACGGTCGTTGTGATGCGATCTACTTTACCACGGAAGTTGGCAAGATGCCTCCGTCGGATGTAAAGGAACTGGAAGCATTCCGTCGTCAAGCATTGGGATTACCGGATGAAGCACCGGTTGCCGGCGAATATGATCTTGTAGTCGTGGGAGCCGGTATAGCCGGGATGAGTGCCGCTGTGTCGGCCGCCCGTCTGGGTTGCAGGGTAGCTTTGATTAATGACCGTCCTGTGGTAGGTGGTAATAACAGTTCGGAGATACGTGTCCATTTAGGAGGCCGTATCGAAGAAGGAACTTATAAGGAACTTGGCGGTCTGCAGAAAGAATTTGGTCCGGAAAAGGGAGGAAATGCACAACCTGCAGAATATTATGAAGACCAGAAGAAAATGGATTGGCTAGCAGGTGAAAAGAATGTGTCTCTTTTCCTGAACTTTCGTGCGATAGGGGTGACAAAGGAAGGTGATAAGATCACATCGGTTATTGTCAAACACATCGAAAGCGGTAAAGAACTGAAGTTCGAGGCTCCTCTGTTTTCTGATTGTACGGGAGACGGGACGATCGGTTACCTGGCGAGGGCCGACTACCGTATGGGGCGTGAAGGTCGTGACGAGTATGGTGAGAGCATCGCTCCGGAGAAAGCAGACAAGTTGACAATGGGTTCTTCCGTCCAGTGGTATTCTGTGGATAACAAGAAATCGAGCCCTTTCCCGGAGTTCAGCTATGGAGTGGAGTTTAACGACAAGAATTGTGAAAAGGTGATGATGGGAGAATGGACGTGGGAGACAGGTATGAACTTCGACCAGATCAAGGACTTCGAACGTATCCGTGATTATGGAATGCTGGTTGTCTATTCAAACTGGAGTTATCTGAAAAACCGTATGAAGGAAAATGACCAGTATAAGAACCGAAAATTAGGTTGGGTTGCTTATGTCGCCGGCAAGCGTGAATCACGTCGTCTGATGGGGGATTATATTTTAAAGGAAGACGATATCACGAAAAACGTGTCTCATGAAGATGCTTCTTTCGCCACGACATGGAGTATCGATTTACATTGGCAGGATCCGAAAAACAGTGAACATTTTCCAGGCAATGAGTTCAAAGCGGTGACAAAGCATATTCTGATCCATCCGTACGCCGTTCCGTATCGTTGTCTGTATTCGCGTAATGTGGACAACCTGTTTATGGCCGGCCGTAATATCAGTGTGACTCACGTGGCATTGGGAACGGTCCGTGTGATGCGTACGACAGGAATGATGGGAGAGGTAGTAGGTATGGCTGCATCATTGTGTAAGAAATATGATGTGACACCTCGTGGTGTTTACCGTTCGCATCTGGAAGATTTGAAGACATTGATGAAAGAAGGTGTGAATAAGAAAGGGCTACCGAATAACCAGCGTTATAATGAAGGCGGTATGTTGAAAGACAAACCGGTTGTCCAATAATCAGAAAAGTATGGTGTGTGTCAAAATGTACTTGTCTCTGCGTCAAGCGTGGGGATAATCACATTTTGACACACATCTTTTTAATATATGCCCATAAAACTATTGCAAGTTTAAAAAGCCATGAAACATAAAGCTCTTTATTTATATCTGATATTATTTTTTTTATTGTGCTGTTCCGTTACTACCACCGGACAAGAGAAAAAACAGGAACGGTTTACCTTGATGGGATTAGGTGATTCCATTACGGAAGGAGCGGATTTCTTCACTTGCTATTTGTATCCACTTTGGGAAAAATTATTTACAGCCGGGTATCAGTTTGATTTTATCGGCCCTCGTGAGAGTAAATGTCGGATCGGGACGCTTAATCATTGTGGTTTCAGCGGTAAGAATGTGGAGTTTCTGGAGTCGAAGATCGACAGCCTTTACCGGCTTTATCCGGCAGATATTGTATTGCTCCATGCCGGTCATAACCATTTTGCGGAAGAGAAACCTATTCCCGGAATGATAGCTTCTTACAAGTCTATTATCAACAAAATACAGGCGATCAATCCGAATGTCCGTATTTTGATTGCCCAGGTAATACCAAGCGGGAAACTACCTAAATATTCGTATATCCCGGAATTGAACGAGAAGATTGCGGAAATGGTTGCCGGATTAAACTCCGGACAGGTCTTTTTGGTCAATCAGGCTCAGGGATTTAACTGGCAAGACTATACGGTACACGATAAAGTACATCCGAATAAGGCTGGTGCGGAGAAGATGGCGACTGTCTGGTTCGAGGCCTTAAAGAAAGTACTGGCTTCATCGGAGACGGTGTTCTCTCCTGAAATCGTTCGGTATAAGACATTAGAGGATGGAGATTCCCTGGCACTTCACATCTTCAAGCCCCGGAATATGCAGGCTGGGGAAAAAAGGCCGGCTATTGTATACTTCTTCGGAGGAGGTTGGAAGTTAGGTACTCCGATTCAGTTTTATCGTGAATGTGCTTATTATGCTTCAAAAGGAATGGTTGCTGTATCGGTTGATTATCGTATCGGATATCTGCACCATTCTACTCCGTTCGAGAGTTTTGAGGATGCCAAAGATGCGATATGTTGGTTGCGTAGCCATGCTTCGGACTATCAACTTGATCCGGACAAGATTGCCGTAGCCGGTGGTTCTGCCGGTGGACATCTGGCTGCCGCACTCGGAACGATCGGGAGTGATGAGACTGTTCCGGCGGGTTACAGGCCAAACCTCTCCGTGTTATATTATCCGGTTGTAGACATGGTTTCGCGAGGTTATGGTTTTCCGGAAATAAAAAGGGATTTTGAAAAAATTTCACCGATCCATCATGTGTCGGAAGCAACTCCCTCCACTCTTATATTGCTTGGCACGAAAGATCCTATCGTATCGGTCGAAACGATCGAGGCCTATCAAGATAAACTTTTGCAGAAGGGAGTGGATTGTGAACTCCATCTCTTTGAAGGTGCCGGGCATCCGATCTTTCTATACAGAAAGCCGCTTACGGAAGAGTATTATAAGGTTCGAAAGTTGACGGATGATTTTTTGAAAAGACAGGGATTCCTGTAGTATTTGTTATTTTTCTTAATCAGGATCTTCGTTTATCCGGGGTTATTGTAAATTATGGGATACAGTTAAGAAATAACAGGAACGGAAGATAATCTTTCAATTCTTTTTTCAGGATGTCAAGTGCTTTGTTCCGGTAGCGCTCTACTGTACGAACGGAAACTCCCATTATCTCTGCTATTTCGTCCATGCTTTTTTGTTCCATCCGGCTCATTTCGAAAGCCATTCTATACTCCGGGGGGAGTTTAGCCAAAGTTTGCTCTAACAATGTTTCCAATTCATTCAACATATACAGGTCTTCTTCCCCGTTTGAATAGATCGGGGGATTATCAATGATCTTTTTTTGATAGTCCTCTTTGTAGCCTTGTTTTCTCAGATAGTTCAAGCTTAAGTTTTTTACACAGGTGACCAGATAGTTTCGGGCGGAAATATTAGTTGATATAGATTTTCTTTTCTCCCAAATATTGAAAAAAATATCCTGCACAATATCTTCCCGTACATCCCGATCCTCTATGTAGCGTTTGGCAAACAGACAAAGAGCTGCATAATAGTGTTCAAACAGAGAACGATAGGCAATTTCGTCATCATTTACGGAAATATTCCACAGGAGATGATCAATATCGGGTACATTGGTGTCTTTCATTTTTAAAAGAAGAATTCTATATCTTTTGGTGTTGGCAAAAGTAATGAAATATAAGAGACATAAAAATATTTTTATAAGAAAAAGATAAAAAGCCTGTCGGGTTTGTCATCCCCGTGTGTCTATTTAGTAAAAGAGAATAGAAAATGACAGAACATACAGATGATATAAAGAAAACGATTCGAATAGCTAAAGCGATTGAGAATGACATTCGTGAATATAAATCTTTCGATGTACAGGCGGCATATCAAAAAAACAGGAAGAGACTGGATACTGGACGGAGAAAGTACCTTTTAACTTTCTATATATCGCGAATTGCAGCCATTTTGTTGTTGCCCTTAATCATATCGACAGGAGTATTATCTTATTTATATACCCGACAGTTGAAACAGGCCGATACCGTTTCTTATCTGGAAGTTTTATCTGCTCCGGGAATTGTTACCCAAGTCTTGCTGCCGGATAGTTCAAAAGTTTGGTTGAACGCAGGAAGTTCGCTTCGGTATCCTTCCCGTTTTACGGAAAAGGAGAGAAATGTCCAATTGAGTGGTGAAGGATATTTTGAGGTGCAGTCAGATAAGGAGTACCCTTTTTATGTCTCTTTGGACAATGGTATAAAAGTCAAGGCACATGGTACTAAATTTAATATAAATGCATATAAAGAGGACCGGGTTGTGGAAACGACATTGGAGGCCGGGCTGGTGGATGTTATATCTGCTTCCCGTACTATATGGTTAAAACCGAACGAGCAGGTCTGTTATGATAAGGAAGATGGACATTTTACCACTAGTGTAGCCAATATTGAAGAGAAAACAGCTTGGAAAGAGGGTAAATTGGTTTTCCGTAATGCGACCCTTGAAGAAGTCGTGAAAAAACTATCCAGAAGATATAACGTCGATATCGTGTTACATCGGGAAAACCAGAAAGACTATAAGTTCAGAGCTACTTTCTCATCGGAAAGTATCACACAAATATTGGATTATCTACGTATGGCAGCTCCGATAAGTTGGTCGTTCGCAGATATGAAACAACAGCAAGATTATACTTATCCGCGCCAACGGATAGATGTTTGGCTGAAATAAAAATAAACATGTTAAATTAATGAAGAAAGGAGAAATGATTATGATATAAATATATAAAAAGAAACAAGGCAAGTATAAGCGCCAACTCATACTTGCCTAAAAAAGAGAAATAACTAGTTAAGTACGACGCCAATCGTACAAAAGTTTTAAATCCAAATACAAAGTTATGAATTTTTCAAGATCAGTAAGGGGTAATACCCCATATTATTTACTTAAATTAATGCATATTATGAGAGTAAGCTTACTTTTACTATTCATTGTGATTGCTCAGCTACATGCCGAAAATTTGTACTCGCAAAGTACGGTCATTAATTTATCACTCCGAAATGTAACGGTCGAACAAGTCTTGGACAGGATCGAGAAGGATACGGAATTCTCATTTTTGTTTACAGACAAATCTGTCGATACGGACAGAATTGTCGATATGAATATCCATTCGAAAAATATTAATGAGACATTAAAGATCTTGTTTGGCGGTACGGATGTTAGCTATCGCATTGTAGACCGGCAAGTTATTTTATCAAAGAAGAAAGAGGGCACAGACGGTATAAATCAGTCAAAACAGGTGACCGGTGTGATAAAAGATGCCAACGGAGAGTCTGTTATTGGAGCGAATGTCGTAGAAAAAGGAACGAATAACGGTACAATTTCTGATATTGATGGAAAATTTTCGCTCAACGTAGCACCTGGTGCTACGTTGATGATAACCTATATAGGTTATGTTTCACAGGAAATAAAAGTAGACAATCGTAACTCTTTTTCTATTGTCCTGAAAGAAGATTCGGAAATGCTGGAAGAGGTTGTTGTTGTTGGTTATGGAACGATGAAGAAGAAAGACCTGACCGGTGCGGTTGCCGCAGTCAAAGGCGATGCTTTGGCTTCCCGTAAGACCACCCAATTGTCAACGGCTTTGCAAGGAGCTGTTGCCGGAGTGACGGTGACTCGTGACAATAGTGCTCCCGGTGCAGCAGCCGGTAGTATCAAAGTGCGTGGTGTCACGACTATCGGCGATACCAGTCCATTGGTTATTATAGATGGCGTACCGGGAAGTATCAATGATGTGAACCCGAATGATGTCGAAAGTATGTCAGTATTGAAAGATGCCGCTTCTTCTTCTATTTATGGCTCTCGTGCTGCTGCAGGTGTAATCTTGATTACGACGAAGCGTGCAAAAGAAAAGGATCTTTCGATTAACTATAATTTTGAGTATGGTTTGGAGATTCCGACAAAACAACCGGAATATATGGGTGTCAAACGTTTCTTGGAAACGACCAATGAATTGCGTTATAATGATAATAAATCGGGTGGATGGAATCAGACCTATTCTGAAGATGAAGTGAATAATTGGGAAAAATATAATCAGACAGATCCAGATAAATATCCGATGACAGATTGGGTTGGTATGATTTTAAAGGGATCAGCTCCTCGGCAGACACATACGATTAGTGTGGCTGGTGGGTCGAAAGCCGTTAAATCGAATGCGTCATTTGTTTACGATAAGGTCGATGGGTTGTATGCAGATCGTTTTTATGAACGATTTATGATTCGTGCAAACAATGATTTTACGGTGAATAAGTATTTGGGAGCAACCCTGGATTTCAACTTTAAACGGACAAAAAACCATCAGCCCTATTATTCTCCATTTTCGGATATGCGTTTGGCTCCGATGATCTATCCTGCTGTTTGGGCAAACGGAGAGTATGCCAGTGGTAAAAACGGTAATAATCCGTATGCACTTGTCAACTCTGGCGGAACCAAAGACGAATGGTACAATAAAGTAGGTGGACGTGCGGCCATTAATATTACTCCGATAGAGGGATTGAAAATTTCCGGGGTGATTGCTCCTAACTATACATTCACAAAAAATAAGGATTTTCGCAAAGCTGTTCCTTATTCCTTGGAAGATGATCCGAACACGATCGGTGGTTATATGGAAGGCTATAATACGACAAAGTTATCTGAAAAAAGAAATGATAGCTACGATGTGACGATCCAGGGCATTGCAAATTATATGAAAACATTCGGGAAGCACGATTTAAATGTGATGGCTGGTTATGAAACGTATCGTTATTTTGGTGAAAACTTAGGGGCTTCACGTGATCAGTATGAACTTAGCAATTTCCCTTATTTGGATATCGGCCCTTTGGATCTTCGTGATAATAGTGGAAGTGCCGTGCAGTTGGCTTATCAATCTTGGTTCGGTCGCGTCGCTTATAACTATGATAATCGATACTTGTTGCAGGCGAATGTGCGTTATGACGGATCTTCACGTTTCCATTCAGACTATCGTTGGGGTGTTTTTCCTTCGGTTTCTGCCGGTTGGGTAATGAGTGAAGAAGTCTTTGTGAAAAATGCGGATATAGATTGGTTGTCTTTCCTGAAATTGAGAGCTTCTTACGGGACGTTAGGTAATGAACGAATCACAAATAGTGATGGTAATCCTCTTTATTATCCGTATCAGGCATTTATTAATTTCAGTGATGTATTGTTTTATCAGAATGGTGCGATAGTACCCGAATTATCAGCTGCGCAATGGGCATATGCAGTAGAAAATATTTCTTGGGAGACGACAAGTTCCGTTGATGTCGGTCTGGATGCTACATTCTTTAATAATCGTTTGCGTTTTACTGCCGATTATTATAACAAGCAGACAAAGGACATGTTGTTGGCTTTGGAGATCCCGGATTATGTCGGATTTGACAATCCCCAGCGGAATAGCGGTAAGATGTATACCAACGGATATGACCTTGAACTTGCCTGGAATGATCAGATCGGTGATCTGACATATGGCATCTCTGCCAATTTTTTCGATTTTGTTTCTAAAATGGGAAATTTGGATGGTACGGAATTTTTAGGCAGCCAAGTAAAAATGGAAGGCAGTGAATTTAATGAATGGTATGGTTATCTGAGTGACGGCCTGATGTTGACGGAAGAGGATTTGAAAGGCCCTAAGTTGAATAATAATGTACAACTCGGTGATGTGAAATATAAAGATATTTCCGGACCGGATGGTGTACCTGACGGTAAGATCTCACCGGAATATGACCGTGTCTTGCTGGGTGGTTCACTGCCGAGGTTCCAATATGGCGGATCGTTAAACTTAGGTTATAAGGGGTTTGATTTTTCTTTAGCCTTTCAAGGAGTTGGACGCCAAAATGCACGTTTATCTGATAGGATGGTACAACCTTTGTTTGCAAATTGGGGAAACACGCCTGCAATTATTGATGGTAACTATTGGAGTGAAAAGAATACGGAAGCCCAGAATTCACAGGCCTTTTATCCCCGTTTGACGTATGCTAATGCAACCAAAAACTATGCTATGTCGGACTATTGGATGTTTAAGGGGCGTTATTTCCGTTTGAAGAATTTGACATTCGGATATACATTGCCGACAGCTTGGACTGAGAAAGTGACGATTAAGAAGGCACGTGTATATGTCGCAGCCAATGATTTGTTCTGTATCAGCAAATATCCGAGCGGATGGGATCCGGAAATGGGAAGTTCTTCTTATCCGATCACAACATCTTTGTTGTTTGGTTTTTCTATTAATTTTTAAAAGAGTGAAAAGATGAAACGTACATTAGTAATATTATTGGGATGCTGTTTGGGGGTGAATTCATGTTATGAATTGGATTTGAATCCATTGTCACAGGCATCTAGCGAGAATTGGTACTCCAGCGAAACGGAAATAGAAATGTCTGTCAAGGATTTTTATCGGGATGACTTTTGGCCATTAGATAATGAAGACAAAACCGATAATTTTATTTATAGAGAGACTCCGTCTGAAATACTAAAAGGAACTTTTAACGGACAGAGTGACGATGTGACAAAATTGTGGGCTAATCAGTATAAGTCCATAGCACGGGCAAATACAATATTAGCTAATATGGATAAGGCTGTAAATATGGGTATTTCAGAGGTTAAATTGAAGCAGTATGAAGGAGAAGCTTTTTTTCAAAGAGCTTCTTGTTATGCCCGGTTAGTTACTTATTTCGGAGATGTTATTTATGTGACAGAGGTCGTTGATATAGACAAAGCTTTTACGCTTGGACGGACTGCGAAATCAGAAATCGTACCAAAGATATATGAGGATTATGATAAAGCAATAGAAAATTTGCCGGAAAAATATTCTGGCTTGTCTTCGCAGCGTGCCACAAAGGGAGCGGCTTTGGCCTTGAAAGCTCGTTTTGCTTTATATATGGGAGATTGGGACATTGTCGCTGATGCAACTAAAAAGTGCATGGATTTAGGTATTTATAAATTGCACAAAGACTATTCAGACCTTTTCCTGAGTACGACAAAGAACTCGGAAGAATCAATTTTCCTCTTGCCCCGCTCCATAGAATATAAAGTTACGTTAGGAAACTGGACGGTTATGAATGAAGTATCAAGAAATCCTGGTGGCTGGGGTGCATTTGCTCCTTCTTGGGATTTACTTGCCGCCTATACCTGTACCGATGGCCTGCCAATTGATGAATCACCCTTGTTTGATCCGCATAATCCGTTCAAAAATCGTGATCCGCGTTGTACGGCAACCATAGTGGAGTTTGGTACCCGGCATCTTGGCTTTGAATATAATCCGCATCCGGATGCCGTACAAGTAATGAATTATAACACAGGAAAGATGCAGAAAAACAATGATGCCCGTGTCAATGCCCAATTTGCTTCTTTTAATGGATTGTTATGGAAAAAAGGGATTGATGAAACATGGTTGGAAAATGGCAAGGATGTGGATCCGGATAAAATTATTATCCGTTATGCAGATGTCCTCTTGATGTATGCCGAAGCAAAAATTGAATTGGGGCAGATCGATCAGTCTGTTTTGGATGCAATCAACCAAGTTCGTGCAAGAGCCTATGGGGTGGATTATACGAATACGGCTGCTTATCCGGCAGTGACAACTACCGACCAGCAAAAATTACGTACAATCTTGCGTACGGAACGGCGGGTTGAATTTGCCAAAGAGGGATTGCGCTATATGGATTTGGTCAGATGGAAATTGGCAAGCAAAGCCTTGATACGTCCGAATTACGGTATGTTGTATCCGGTTGATTTGTTAAGAGAAAAGGTTGTAGATAAAGGGTTATGGTTCTGGCCTGGTATTCCCCAAATAGACGAAGACGGTATTCCTGATTTCTCGGCTATGGAAAAAGCTGGGTTGATTGCTCCGATGTCGCAGCGTATGTGGAACGACCGGCAGTATTTATGGCCGATCCCAACCAAAGAAGTCTTGATTAATGAAAATTTGGAACAGAATCCTGGATATTAATTGTATATAAATTAGTAAGGCTTCTTTTGATCTTTGTTTAAAAGAGTAGGAAGAAGCCTTTATTTTAACAATATATTATTAGAAAAAGATGAAAATGAAGATAAAAAGTTCTGTAGCTTTTGTTGCAGCATTGTCCGTGATGAGCTGTACTGCTCAAAGAGATGTAAAAAAGACTCCGGATTCCATATCCGGTATCTATCCCCGTTTAGCTTATTATAATAATGAAGGTGAATGTGGAACCGGGGCGGTGGTGCCTTGGGCCGATCGTTTATGGGTAATAACATATGGGCCGCATTTACCGAATGGCTCTTCCGACAAATTGTATGAAGTGACATCAGACTACCGGCAGATCGTACGTGATGAAAGTATTGGAGGAACTCCTGCTAATCGAATGATTCACAAAGAAAGCAATCAACTCTTTATAGGTCCGTATGCAATAGATAAGACAGGGAGTGTTCGAGTGATTCCCTGGCAGACGATGCCGGGCCGTCATACCGGTAATGCACGCCATTTGACAGATCCGGCAGGTAAGATATATTATGGGACTATGGAGGAAGGCTTTTATGAGGTGGATGTGAATACATTAGAAGTAAAAGAATTATATCAGGATGGTAATAGTAAGAAAGGTATAAAGGACGACACAAATAATGTTTTACCGGGTGTACATGGAAAAGGACTTTATTCAGGCCAGGGAGTAATGCTCTTTACAAATAATGGAGAAGGAACACGGGAGGCATTGAGGAAGTTTGATGTCGAAGCTGGTGTTTTAGCAGAATGGGATGGTAAAGACTGGAAGGTTGTCCGTCGGAATCAATTTGTTGAAGTGACAGGCCCGGGTGGAATCTATGGAAATGCCAATCCGGACACAGATCCGTTGTGGGCGACCGGATGGGATTATAAATCCGTTTTGTTAGGAGTTCGTGATGCCAAGAAAGGATGGTCGTTTTATCGTTTGCCTAAAGCAAGCCACAGCTATGATGGGGCACATGGTTGGAATACGGAATGGCCGCGTATCCGAAATGTAGGAACAGAATCGCAACCTGATTATTTAATGACGATGCACGGGATGTTCTGGCATTTTCCGGGTACGTTTACTGCCGATAATTCAGCAGGAATCCGCCCGCGTTCCGCTTACTTGAAGGTAATCGGTGATTTTACCCGTTGGAACGGGCAGTTGGTTTTTGGTTGTGACGATTCTGCCCAGAAGGAATTTTTGAATAAACGGAAAGCGAAAGGAAATATGGAAGGCCCCGGCCAATCCAATTCAAATTTATGGTTTACTTCTTTGACAAAACCGGATGAGTTAGGACCGGCAACAGCCGAAGGTGCGGTTTGGGCAAAAGAGAGCGTAAAAGCAAATGAAGCATCAGAGCCGTTTCTTTTCAGTGGTTGGACAAACCGTTGTGGCTGGGTGAAGAATGAAGGTAATCAACCTGTGAATTTTACATTTGAGATAGATGAAGCCGGAAATAATGAATGGAAGACTTTAAAGTCTGTCACTGTTAATGCAGGAAAAGCCACTTCCGTTCCTTTTCTTTCGACAGAAAGAGGAGAGTGGATTCGGGTGAAAACCGATAAGAATACGATGGCAACAGTAAGTTTCAATTATACTTCTCCTGATATCCGTTCGACATCTTCTGATTCGATCTATAAGGGTTTGACTACGGTTGACAAGACAACAACAACCGGAGGTTTATTGTATGGATTGGGTGATAATCGTCGTGCTTTAGGTTTGTTGGCGAATGTGACGGTCGATGGAAAGATTTCGGAAACCGGTTATTATGAAATGGGGGATAAATTGGAACTGATTCGTAAAGAGGATGCCAAGACAGCCGATTTGATCCGTAGTAAATTTGCAATTCCACAACAAGTAATATCGATAGAAGAAAGCTCTGTTCTGGTGGTGGACGATTTAGGTCGCCGTTGGCGCTTGCCGTTAGGAAATGAAACATATAAAAAACTGACAGACCAGGGAGTGCTGCGTATTTGCCGTGAAGTTGCTACAGAACGTGATCTTTTCTCCTGTATGGGTACATTTTATGAACTTCCTGCTGAAAATGCGGATGGCTATGCTAAGATTCGTCCTGTATCGACACATAATTACCGCATCAATGATTATGCCTCTTATCGTGGTATGCTTGTCTTAACGGGTGTGACCCCCGAAGATGGGAAAGAAAATCCGCATGTTGTCATTTCCGATGATGGAAAAGCTGCTGTTTGGGTGGGTGTCATAGATGACTTGTGGACTTTGGGTAAACCGGTCGGTCAAGGTGGCCCGTGGAAGGATACGGATGTAAAAACAGATGTCGCATCTGATCCTTATCTGATTGCTTTTTACGATAAAAAGGAACTTTCTTTATCGCACCGGTCTGATAAAAATGTCGTGATAACCGTAGAAGTTGATCCGACAGGAAACGGTGACTGGATGGAGTATGCATCTTATACGGTAAAGCCGGGAGAAAAGTTCGTTCAGCAATTTCCTGAATCGTTCCAAGCGAGATGGATTCGTTTCGTATCGGATACGGACACGAAAGCGACTGCTTGGTTGATGTATAAATAAAAGAGTAGGAAATGAAGAAAATATTGATATTATTAATTGCTTTTTGTTATTCTTGCTTTGTTTATGCTCAAGAGCAAACGTGGAGAACAATACCTTATTTCCTGAAAGGCTATGAGGCGCAGTATGAAAAATCTCCCAAAGAAGCCGCTTTGGCTTGGTTTAAAGATGCCCGCTTTGGTTTATTTGTTCATTGGGGGCCTGCTTCGCTATATGGAAAAGGCGAATGGGTGATGTACAATGAGCAAATACCGGTTAAGGAATATGAACAAAAGGCACGGGAATTTAAAGGTGAAAAGTTTAATGCACAGGATTACGTTGATTTGGCATTGAAAGCAAAGATGAAGTATATTACTTTCGTTGCAAAACATCATGATGGTTACACCCTATGGGATACTAAAGCGACGGATTACAATAGTATGGATTATCCTGCCCAGCGTGACTTTGTAAAAGAGTTGGCTGTCACTTGCCGGAAAGCCGGATAGGGCCTGTTTATTTATTATTCGGTGGGTATAGATTGGCATCATCCCTACTTTTTGCCAAATACGATGTATGATCCGGCTCGTCCCCACTATAAAGAGGTTCCTGAGTCTTACAGATTCCGTAATGTGGAAGATTTTAAGCATTATCTGAATTATGCAAAAACGCAAATAATGGAATTGTGTACTCAATATGGGCCGATTGCCGGTATATGGTTTGATACGGTTGGAGGAGTGTATCAGTATTCTGAACTTTTTAATATTCAGGAAATATATGATATGATTCATCAGATTCAGCCTCATGCATTAGTCGTGTTTAAAACAGGTGCGAACGGTAATGAGGATTTTATAACCGGAGAAAGAGAAATGGGATCATTGGCTCCTGTCTTTAAAAGTGTCGGATTACCTAAAAAGGTACAGGACGCTGCCGATTTTTCTTGGGAGAGCAATAAAGAAAAGCCGGCTGAGTTGAACATCCCGATCCAGGCTTTAGGGTGGGCATATCATACTTCTTCGCGACAACGGCAGAAATCGGCTGAAGAGGTTATGGAGCTATTGAGATATTGCGCAGATATGAATGCTAATTTATTGTTGAACATTGGCCCTCGTCCGGATGGAACCATTCTGGAAGAGAATATTCAGACCTTGGAAAAGGTTGGTAGGCAATTGGAGAAGGATGGTTTTCCAAAATTGAATACGAAATCGTATATGGACTTCCGTATGAAAGCGAGACAGACGGTTCAGACAGAAAAAGAAAATCAGACTGCTAATTAATTTATACCAAATAAATTACCGTAAAAGGAAGTGTGTCAAAATGTACTTGTCCCTGCGCTTGACGCACTTCCTTTTTTGATGATTTCTCAAATTGATATATTAGACGACTAATTATCTGTCCGCTCGAGAAGAAGGCGAATATGGATAATTAACAATTCATATTGACACCGAGAGATAATCCCAATCATGCTGCATTTTGGATGGCCATCGTCTTATGATGAAGAGCCCGAAAAATTGCCAGAGTGAAAGCGGCATGTAGAACCTGTTGGTGGATAAAACTGATTGCTGGCCGGAAGCATCCGGTTCTGCAATGTTTGCCTATGCTATGATAATGGAGGTGAAAAAAGGTTGGCTGGATGCTGCCGAGTATGGTCTGGTGCATGGAAGGTATGGAAACTTTTTCGTAAAGAGGTCTGTTTTTGGGGAGTAAGAGACAGGCTTCTTTTTTATGGTCATTCTTAAAATATAGTCGGAATTTTTTTTGTGCTTGGAATTAAATGAGTACTTTCGGGCTCATATATATAATTTTAGAGGGTAATTGTTGAATTAATAATCTTATTTTTAATATTATAACTATGATGAATGATGTACCTGTCCTTGATAAAGAAATGTCGACAACAGGAAAAAACTTATCTGATAGTATTGTGGAAAAATATGCTTTTGTATTTCAATCCTGTGATGTTGATATGAAGTTGCTGGTGGAGAATAAAGTCTCGCATTATCCTGCTTCAGATGTATTATTGAAAAAAGCTCGTTTCCTGTATCGGAATCAGGAGATTGGATGGATCGAGGCATTGGCTGCTTTTCAGGAAAAACATGGAGATTGCCTGGCCTTGGATGGAAAGGATGCCGCTAAAGCTTTAGAGAAGGCCTTCGACCTTTGCCGGTGGATGGGAGAGGAATCGGACTATTTGCAAACAGTATACCAGAGGAGGGCGGATGAAAAAAGAACCGAACTGTTTGACAGGATGGATCGTCTTTCTTTGAAACTGAAAGTTTGCCGTTGCTTGCCGGAAGGAAAGACGAATGAATATCTGAAGGCTGTTTTGCGTAAGTTGGAACAGAGTGGAAACATTTGGCATGTACATGACGAGATCCTAAAAATATATTATCTGCTGTTATACGATTTGACTGGTTTTTCCCAGAATCTTCCGGTACTGATCGATATCGTTTGCAGGCTGATTACCAATGGTCTGATGACAGAAGAGGAATGCAGTGATTTTTCCGGCGTATTGAAACGGAAAGCAAAGGAGATGGATGATAAGGTATCTGAATATTGGTTCTCCGATGATTGGGACACGCTTCATCCTCTGATAACCGAGTCGGTCCGTTTGCATACTTTTGTCTTCTTGATCTGCGGACAATGTCGGCAAAAGGAGGATGACCTTTCACTGATTGCTGCCCGTATATGCCGTTATCTTTCCCGTATACCATCACCGTATAGTGAACTGCTGAAAAATAAGTCATATACTTTGCTCACTGGCGAGAATACATTGGGTGACCGTATCCAGTGGGAGCATCTCCAACATTTTGATGAGATAAAGATCTTGGAACGTCTCATCATGATACAGGCAGATGATAAAGCATGTCTTTTCCAGGAAGATAGTAAAAAGTGGAGGCAATGTCGAAATGAAAAAAATATGATCACCCTTGATAACGATGGATTTACGTTGAGCCCATTGGTTGAATTGGAATGTAACTCGTGGAAAGGGCGTAAAGACCGGGCTACTGTGTTGAAAAACCGTTTGTTTGTTGCTTCTTTTAGCCGGTTATCTTTGAATTTTGATGCTTGTAAGAGTATCCGTGATTTCCGTTCATATTGGAATCTGGTAGCGGAAGATTATCCTTTGTCGCAACCAATGTCTTCTCCGGCTTTTGTGGATACCGGATCAGATGAGAAAGAGATTGAGATACCGGAGATCGAGATGGAAGAGGAAGAGGTGGAGACAGACCATTTTCTGCGTCCGGATCAACGGGTCAAGGTCCGGATCCTGCATATCGACAAGGAAGACATGTCTCTGAAGATGGAAATTATAGATGCCCCATACCGGGGAATGAAGGCCTGTTTGCCATTCGCTTACATAAATTCATGCTATTATATCATCCCTGGTTTTATGGATATGTTTGCTGTCAACGAGATATTCCGTGCGAAAGTAAAGAGCGTGGAAGGAAGTGAAGTCAAGCTTTCCCTGATACGTGATTTCAATGAATATATGTATCCGGATTGCGTCAGGAAGAAAAATGTAATCGGGAAAGTGATCGATATTGCAGAAGGCAAAGTCTGGTGGTTGCTTTCTACCGGCATGACGGCAACAACGACTAATCCCCATAAGAAGTATAAGGCCGGTAACTTCTATAAGGTGGAATATGGAGGTTTATCGGCGGACAAATTGAAAAATACGATCAAAGTGCTGTCCCATATCCCATTTCCAGACGAAAAAGGTTTTTATAATAATGTATTGGAAAATTTGCGCAGTTTCTTTTTCTTCATGACGAAAGAAGTGCTGAAAGTCAATAAAGACAAGGAAGAGTTGCAACGTTTGAAAGAAAAAAACAATCCTTTCTTCGTCGCTTTCCAAAGCCTAAATCTTGAAGTTCCGGAGAGTGCTCTTGATGAGTCGGCTCAGACTGATGAGATGCCTGAAAGTGAAAGTAAAACAGTAACTCCCGATTTATATGACGAGTCGGATAGGATAACGGTGAGCCAGTTGAAGGAACTCATTTATTGTGTAGATTCGTTGATAGGCGACAGCGAAGATATATGTGGATGCTTCAATGCTTATAATGTCCTGATATTTTTGTGCCGTTTTGTGGGAAACAAAGAATTGGCTGATTATTACGGGCTTTGTTCCGACTATATCTATTGGGTTAATTCCCTGGACTCCGAATTATTGAAAAACAGAGAGGGAGTTGAATGCCGGCAAACTTTTAAGGGATTGTCGGATCGTATGGAAGCGTTAGATATGGACCGGTACAGCTTGCGTTTGCGTAATAACAAACAGGTTATACGAGTATTACAGACTTGGTTCGACTCCCGTCCCCTGACTTCCGTCCAGTCCGATTTGCAATCGTTTATGCAAAATAAAAACCGTACGGTAGCTGAGTTGGCACGCTATTTTAATATCATGTCCTATCTGAAAGAAAAGGATGATGACCTGCAGGAACTGATTTGCGAGAATATTAATGTTTTGCTTGGTTGTAAAGTCTGGGAGAAAAAAACTAGAGTGTACATACCCGTATTTTTCGGCCATGAAGGAGTAGAAAAAGAATTTAAGACATCTGCATTTATCCATGCCGACAAAAACGCGACAGAGGAGCAGAGCCTTGTCCTGGCTCGTGTGATTGCATCGTTCATGAATACGGAAGGGGGAACACTTTATATCGGAGTCAATGATAAGGGATATCTGACCGGATTGGACCAGGAGTTAAGGTTTGCTCATAATGACAGCGATGTTTACCTTCGTTCTGTCAATCAAAATGTGATCAGGCTATTAGGTAAAAAAGAAGATCGGGATCGTTATCAGGCGTATATACGTTGCCGTTTGTATGAATATGAAGACGGACGTCTGGTTTTGGCGTTTCGAGTGGCGCCAATCAATGAAGTGGTAGAGGTGAAAGGTGAAGTATATACGCGTTCTGCCAGTTCCAATCTGATCAAACCGGTTGGCAACGTGGCGGATTTTGTCAAGTTGCGCCATCGGCAAAAGCTGGATTCTGTTCCTAAGATGCCGGAGTTTCCTGCGTATTTTAGTGCAGAACGGAATGAATATATTTTTGATAAACGTTCTGTAGTCCCTGAAATGACAGCGGTTCAAGAGGTGGAAGCGGTTGCTCCGGTTTTGTCCGTAAACGAAGAAAATGTCCAGGAAAAGGCTTTGCGCATTAAAAATGCAAACACTCAAATTAATTTAGGAATCCGGACATCAGCTCTGCGTTGCAATCCTTTGCAAAAGAAGCATGACCTGGGATACACGCCCAACCATGTCTTTGTCTCCTTGTTTAAAAATGGCAAAATAGCCTATTCCATAAGTCCCAAGATCGGAAAGTGGGGAGGAGAAGGGGGAAGTGTTATTTTCTCTTATAACCCGGAAGACAAGGAAGATTTGCTGGTTACGGTTTTTAAGAATGGCGAAGTAGGCCTGTCCAATCTGAAAAAGGGAATGTCACAACCGAATATGCTTTTTGCTTTTGCCGGTTCGATTGATGATATACTATTTATTTCTCCGGCTCGTAGTACTGATTATCTGTTATTGATTTCGGATAAGGAAGGTGAAAAGCGTTACCGCATTGTCCCACTCGATATGCTTGAAAAATCAATGTCTATACAACCCAAGAGCAATCTTGTCCTTGTACCGGAAAAAGGCATTTTTGTTTTTGCCGAGATCTTGATACCGGAACTGGTGAATAGCCTTGATGATGAGAAATCATTGCAGGATACTTTCGATCAATATTGTGCCGGACGCCTGTGGGAGCATAATTCCTATATCAAGAATGTAGATAAGATCAGCAATTTGTGCAATGTCCCTTTTTAACTTGTTTCTTTTCTAAACTGAAGCCCCAGAAATATCCCTCCCGGCAGCAATATGATCCCTGCTGAGACGAGTAGGGCAACCTGGAGCGAATACATGTCATTCAGCCAACCGATAAAGGGGGCGATAGCGGCGAACATCAGGCGTATTATGAAGTTGCGGATGGAAAGCACTGTCGCCCTCATGTCGGAAAAAGTCATTTGGTTGATGTATCCTTTGAGGATGGGGGTGGCAAAACCGCGGAAGATATAAAAGACGAACAAGATGGCAAGGCCGGCGTACGTAAGGTTGAAAGCCAGGGATACATATCCGCCGACTATAAAAACGAGGATCAGGATTCCCATCTTACGCGGACCGAAGTAGTTGTCCACCCGGTCGGACCAGAGAGCGGCGAAGCCGACCGTCAGATTCAGTACCGTCCAAATAACGCCATACCAGGAAACGGGAGTTTTCAGATACATTAAAACCGGTTGTACGAACCAAGCCATCGTGAGAGTCGCTGCCCCGATTATACCTGAATACATGATATTGTAGCAAAGTTGCTTGTTCGTTACCAGTGAATATCTGATGATCCGGACAATCTCGTTTACCGGATTCTGTATTTTATTGGAACGGTTGACCTCCTTAAGCATGAATGCTGCCGGAATACCTGTAAATGCAATCACAGCCTGCGCATAAAAAGGAAGACGAAGGGAATAAGTCGCCAATAAACCACCAAAGATACCTGCCAGCGCTTCAGCGAAGTTGCCGATCATCGTGATCCGTCCTTCATATCGTAAGTATAAATTTTCTTTCTTGTATTGGGCGGTAGTATCGTATAACAGAGCGGAATCTGCACCATTTACCAATGTTTGTCCTGTCCCCAACAAGATTTCAGCGAAAAGAAAAGCCGTGAATGTCGAGGTGAACGAATAGCATAGATATCCGAAGAAGAAAAGGATACATCCTAATATCAGACATTTGCGGCGTCCCCAAACATCAGCCAGATAGCCTGAAGGGATCTCCAAGGCTACGGCTGCTATCGAATAGACACTCTTCAAGATAAACACATCCTGCAATCCTAATCCGTGTTTTTCGTAAAAAAGCACGATGATAGGCATAACCAATGTGAACCATTTGGATAGTTTGATCAGATAAAGAGCGAGTATATTCCGTTTCATGTTTGCAAAAGTACAAAATATATGAAATATCCTTGTGGGACGTCAATTGCATTTCCGTGAACTAGTTTCGATGTTTTACCCATCAGGAGTGTCTAATTATTGTACACCATTGTCAAATAATTGGACACTTAAAAAAATGATCGTGCTTTTATCTATTTGTATTTTAGTTTATTGACTCTTTTGGCACGCTTTTTGAATTTTAATGGACGGAATATAATAAATACGCGATATGAAAAACTTGAACATAGCATTACGTTCGCTTTTTAAGAAAGGAAGAAGTAATGGGATAAAGATTTTATCTCTGGGAGTCGGACTGGCGATGGGACTTGTCCTGATATCGAAAGTGTGTTTTGAACGTTCGTTTGATAAGTTTTATCCGGACAGCGACCGTATTTATCGGTTGCACGAAAACATCATCCGGGATGGTGAATATAAGTCCTACGGGCAGGTGAGCGGAGGCGTGGCTACAGCTATGCAAGTCGAGATACCGGAGGTTGAAAAAGCAACTCGTTTGACCTATATCGGGGGTGACAAGGAGTTGTTCAAGACACAGGATGGAAACCGTTATTCCGCCCGTTATGTCGTGATGGGCGATACGAATGTTTTCGATCTGTTGCCGCGTCCTATCCTGATCGGTGATCCGAAAGAGACTTTGTCCCGTCCGGGATATGTGATGATCTCGAATCGCATTGCCAAACTGTTGGGAGGTGCAGAACAGGCAGTGAACAAGGAATTTGAATTTGAATCCAGTCCAGGACAAACCTATACGATAGGAGGTGTGTTTGAAGATGTACCTGAAAATTCCCACTTGCGTTTTGAGATTGTTGCATCTTTGGAAGGTATGAGCAAGTGGAGTCGTGAAAATTGGCTGGGGAATGACCGTTATCTGGGATATGTAAAACTTTATCCCGGCACTGATCCGGAAAGCCTGACGACTGCCATTCGTGAGATGCAAGGACGGCATTGCGATCTGGAAGAGGTGAAAAAAGCGGGAATTGATTTGACTTATAGCCTGGTTCCGTTGATGGACATGCACAGTAACAGTGATGAGGTGAAGAGCATGAATTCCCTGTTGGGCTTTCTGGCTTTTGTGCTCATCTTTACGGCTGCGATGAATTATGTGCTTATCGTGATTTCCACGTTGATCAACCGGACCAAAGAGGTGGCTGTTCATAAATGTTATGGGGCTTCAGATAAGAACCTGTTCGGTATGATCATGTCGGAGACGTGTTTGCATATGCTGATTTCTTTGTTGCTTGCCGCTTTTCTGATCGTTCTGTTCCGTACGAAAACGGAAGAATTGTTAGGGGCAACGTTGGGAGCATTGTTCTCGACACAGACTATTGTGATACTGATAGGAGTTTGCATCGTGATCTTTTTCATTACCGGTTTGATCCCGACCTATATGTTCCTGCGTATTCCGGTGGCTGCCGCATTCCGTAATTTTAAAGAATCCCGCAGATACTGGAAACTTTGCCTGCTGTTCATACAGTTTTTGGCAACAGCCTATCTGGTGGCATTATTGTCGGTTATCAATAAGCAGTATGACTATATGGTAAATGTCGATCCCGGATATGCCTATGAGAAGTTGGCTTATTGCTCGACACAGGGTGTGGAAGAATCCGTCCGTAATACGGCAATCGAGGAATTGCGCAAGATACCCGAAGTTGACAAAGTTTCTGCCTGCTATGACCTGCCGATTTCAGGGATGTCGGGAAATAATGTTTCACTTCCTGGAGATGACCGCGAACTGTTTAATATTGCCGATATGTACTGGGTGAAAGATGATTTCTTTTCCTTGATGGAGATTCCGGTTATTGAAGGAGAGGTGTTCCGTTCTGACGGTTCGGCTTCGAACAAAGTGATGGTCAGCCGTTCTTTTGTCGAAAAGATGGAACAGGTGGCTGGTTGGACCGGGAGTGCGATTGGCAAGAACATTATAATTACGGAACATAGCCAGAATGGAGAACCGTTTACCATCTGCGGTGTGTATGAAGATGTTTGTATTGGCAGTACCGGTAATCCGGATACACGTCCGACCGCCCTGTTCTATGATAGATATGCACCGATGATCCTGATCAAATTCCATGAGATGTCACCGGAGAATATAAAAAAGGCACAAAAGGTGCTGGAAGATGTAATGCCCGACCGAAATGTTACAGTGACGGCTTATTATATGGATATGATAGACCTGTATAAGGATTCCCGCACGTTCCGCGACTCGGTTATGATCGGGGGAATCGTGACCTTGATTATTGCATTGATCGGTCTGCTGGGATATACCAGTGACGAAACGAACCGTCGTGGACGCGAAATTGCGATCCGTAAGGTGAACGGGGCGACGGCATGGAGTATCTTGAAGATGATTTCGAAAGACATTTCCTATATTGCGATTCCCGCTATCGTGATCGGTATGACTGTCGCTTATTATTCCGGTACGGGATGGTTGGAGAAATTTACGGAAAAGGCGCCCATCGGATTTTTTATCTTCCTGGCCGGAGCGATGATGGTCTATGTTTTGATCATTGCTTGTGTCCTGTACCGTGCATGGGCCGTTTCGAATTCTAATCCGGTTGATAGTTTGAAATCAGAGTAACGATAGTAGGAAAAGCAGATAAACACGATAGATATGAGAAACTTGAATATTGCCATACGCTCATTGTTCAAAAAAGGACGTCATAATGTAATGAAGATCATCTCGCTGAGTGTGGGGTTGTCTGTTGCGTTGGTCATGATTGCGAAGATCTATTTTGAACAATCTTACGATACCTTCTATCCGGATGCGGACCGGATTTACCGGATCTATGAGAATTATAGCATGAACGGGAAAGAGGAAGACTATTATCAGGTAAGCGGTGCTGTAGCTCCCGCTATGCGGAGTGAGATTCCGGGCGTGGAAGACGCTACCCGGCTTACCTATATCGGTGGAGATAATACCCTGTTCACGACACCTGACAAACAACGTTATTCCGCCCGTTATATCATGATGGCCGACAGTAATGTGTTCGATATCTTCCCTGTGCCGATCCTGTCCGGTAATCCGAAAGTGGTGTTGGCCAAACCGTGGTATGCTATGATATCCCGTTCGTTGGCGGAAAAGATGGGAGGTATCGAAAAAGTGGAAGGCTTGACGATCATCCCCGATGAGAATCCCGGTTTGGAGGTGACGATCGGAGGTGTATTCGAGGATCTGCCCCAGAATGCCAGCTTGCGTTACGATATGTTGGTTGCCATGTCCGGCATGGATCCGGAGAGTTTGAACAACTGGTTGGGTAACGACCGTTATGCCGGTTATGTGCGTCTGTCACCGGGAGTCACGCCTGATAGCCTGACTCCGGCTATTCATGATATGACGCTCCGGCACCACGATCAGGAAGCTTTGAGAAAGTCGGGCTACGAACTGACTTATACGCTTAGGCCCTTGCTCGACTTGCATAGCAAAGCGGGAGAGGTAAAAAACATGGTTATGATGTTGGGGATTCTGGCCTTTGCCCTTTTGTTCACGGCTATCATGAACTATATTCTCATTACCATTTCTTCGATCGTCAACCGGACGAAAGAAGTAGCCGTGCATAAGTCGTACGGGGCTTCGGAAACGAATATCCATAGCATGGTTTTGTCGGAAACGCTGGTACACATGGTCTGTTCGATCATGGTGAGTATTTTCTTGATTTTTCTTTGTCGGGATATTATTTATGATTTATTGGATGTTTCGGTCGAAACGTTGTTATTATCCAAAGGGGCTTTGGTACTACTGGGGGTTTGCGTGATTGTGTTTCTGGTGACCGGCTTGGTTCCGGGCTGTTTGTTCGCCCGTATTCCGGTGGCTGCCGCGTTCCGTAATTTCCGTGAAAGTCGCCGTGTCTGGAAACTCTGTCTACTTTTCCTCCAGTTTATTGCAGCGGGTTTGCTGGTGACCTTGTTATTGATTGTCGGCAGACAACATGCGTATATGGTGAACAGTGATCCGGGTTATTCGTATGACCGGCTGGCCTATTGCAGTATTTCGGCGATCGATTCCACGACTCGTTATAAGGTGCTGGATGAAGTGATGCGCCTGCCGGAAGTAGAAGCGGTGTCGACTTCCTATTCGTTGCCTTTTGGGTCGATGTCGGGCAATAATATCGCTTTACCGGAGTCGGAAAAGGAACTTTTTAATATTGCAGACCAGTATTGGGTGAGCAACGGATTCCTTGACTTAATGGAAATACCGGTGATAGAAGGCCGCTCGTTCACCGAGAATATCCCAGTTTCGGACGAAGTGATGGTGAACCGTGCTTTTGTGGAGAAGATGAAAGAATTCGTGGACTGGCCGGACGGTGCAGTCGGTAAATCCATTTATATATCGGAACATGATCGGTATGGCTCGAAGTATTATACGATTTGCGGGGTATATGAGAATTATATCATGGGGTCGCTCATCGATATGGATGCACGTCCTTCCGTCTTGTTCTACCGTCAACGTCCTTCTGCCCATTTGTTGGTGAAATTCCACCGGATGACTCCTGATGCAGTCGGAAAAGTAAATGAGAGATTGAAAGAGCTGATGCCGGACCAAGAGCCGAAACTGACGGTTTATTCCGTTCAGATGGTCGACCTGTACAGCAGTTCCCGGAAGTTCCGCGACGAAGTGATGATCGGGGGATTAATAACGCTGATAATCTCCCTGATCGGATTGATCGGCTATACGAACGACGAAGTGAACCGACGCCGCAAGGAATTGGCCATCCGCAAAGTGAACGGGGCTACGATGAAGGATATTCTACGGATATTCTTGAAAGACGTCCTTCGTATCGCCCTCCCTGCGATTTTATTAGGATGCGGCATATCTTATTTTGTCGCGGAACACTGGCAGCAGCAGTTTGTGGAAAAGATACCTCTTAGTGCGTGGATCTTCTTGGCAGGGGCATTGTTTGTCTGCCTGGTGGTCTTGATATGTATCGTGTACCGCATCTGGGATGTCGCGAACGAAGATCCGGTCGATAGCTTGAAATCGGAATAATCCGGGATCTCGTTTTCCCGGCGAGTGTCTAATATCTTTACACCACTGTCCAAAAATTAGACACTCGCGGAAAATATTGAAATTATTATAGGGTTGTAAATAAATGGTTTATGTGCTTTGGCACGCTGTTTGCCTATAGATAGGCAAGAAGAAGCAATAATAAAAAAACAGATACAGTCATGATTAAAATTGAAGGATTAAGTAAGTTTTTCCGTACGGAAGAGGTGGAAACGATCGCGTTGAACGGCGTGTCGATGGAAGTGAAGGATGGTGAGTTTGTGGCAATCATGGGCCCTTCCGGCTGTGGCAAGTCCACCTTGCTGAATATCCTGGGCCTGTTGGACAACCCGACATCGGGCAACTATTACCTGGCGGACAGGGAAGTCGGACACTTGAAAGAAAAAGAACGTACGCAGGTGCGTAAAGGAAATATCGGTTTCGTGTTCCAGAGTTTCAATCTGATCGACGAACTGAATGTCTTTGAAAACGTGGAGTTGCCGCTTACCTATCTCAAAGTGAAGGCAAGCGAGCGCAAGCAGATGGTCAATGACATCTTGAAGCGCATGAACATCAGCCACCGAGCCAACCACTTCCCACAGCAGCTTTCCGGAGGTCAGCAGCAGCGTGTCGCCATCGCCCGTGCCGTTGTTTCGAATCCGAAAATCATCCTCGCCGATGAGCCGACCGGTAACCTGGACTCCAAAAACGGAGCCGAAGTGATGCAGCTCTTGACCGAACTGAACAAAGAAGGAACCACCATTGTTATGGTGACACACTCCAAACACGATGCGAGCTTCGCCCACCGGGTGATCAACCTGTTCGACGGAAGTATCGTGTCGTCCGTAAACGAATTCATTTAATTTTTGTAAAATAGAACATAGACACATTCTAATTGTTTTGTGATCATATCCGGCTTGGGAAAGTCGGATATGTTCTTTGTGAGATATGAGTTTGGGGTTATGAATTATAAATGGAATACACTATGAATAATCTGTTGAATATAAAATCTTTTCTGAAATTCCTGAGCCGGAACAAGGGGTACACGGCGATCGACGTCTTCGGGCTGTCTGTTTCGCTGATGTTCGTGATCCTGATTGCGGTGTATGTGGAACGGGAATTGAATATCGACAAACAGCAGGCGAATTACGACCGAATCGTCGCCGTCGGCAATGAAGATTTCCTGGAATCGGCCGTCCCGGTTTCCTATTGGCTGGAAGAGCGGTATCCGGAGATCGAGAAGGTCTGTCCGGTCATCACGGACCAGGGGGAGGGCATGCAGGTCTTTTATGGCGACAAGAAGCTGAAGGCCGGCGTTATATTTGCCGATTCGACGTTCTTCGACATTTTTTCGTTCAAGCTGCTCGATGGCGACCGCAGCCGGCTGTTGGAAGATCCTTACGGCGCGGTCGTTTCGGAAAGTTTTGCCCGTAAGGTGTTCGGCAATGACGATCCGATCGGGAAGAGCTTGCGCATCAGCGACTCGACGAGTGTCATGGTTACCGGTGTCATGGAAGACATCTTCGGTGATTCCGAATGCGGACCTGTTGGTGCGTATCGAGCGGGTGACGGAGTTCAACCAATCACTGTCGAAGACGAATCCGGGTAACGCCGGCTCGTGCGTCTCGTTCCTGTTGCTGAAGCCGGGGATGGACTTGAAGGGGCGGACGGATGAGATACAGAGCTTTTTCAAAGAGCGGTATTGGATTTACCGGTATGATTTCGTGAAGGAAGCACGCGTTGTTCCACTTTCGGATATCTATTTCGGAAATACGGCGTCGCATAGCTTGAACCAAGGCGACAAGCGCTTTTCGTTGGTCTTGATGTCCGTCGGCATTCTGATCCTGATTTTCGCGATCATCAACTATATAAACCTGACGGTGGGGCACAGGCCGGCCAGCGGGCGAAGGAGATGGCGACACGCCGCCTCTTGGGGTCTTCGCGTGTGGAACTGTTCCTGCGGTTGATGTTGGAGGCTACTTTCCTGACAGTCGTTTCGTTTGCCATCGGGCTGATGTTTGCCAAGGCGGCACTGCCGTATGCCAATGACTTGTTGCAGGTGCGCTTGACGTTCGATGTGCTGGCGACACCGCTTTGGATAGGGGCGATCCTCCTGTTTATCGTGTTGACGGGAGCCTTGTCGGGGGTGCTTCCGGCATTGATGATCTCATCGGCCAAACCGATCGACGTGGTACGCGGGACGTTCCGCCGGCAGACGAAGATGGTGTTCAGCAAGGTCTTCATCACGTTCCAGAATGTGATCACGATCGCTATGATCGCCGCTTCGCTGACGATGTATCTCCAGATCGACCATCTGATCCACGCGCCGTTGGGCTACAACACGACGAACATAATCGAATCGGATAACATTTTCCGTTCCAAAAGCGAGATGGAACGGGCGGAAGATATGTTGCGCCAGCTTCCGATGGTCAAGGCTGTCGGCCACAGTAACGGAACACCTTCGAGCGGAACGAACAATATGAGTGGAACTTACGAGGACAAATCGCTCAGCTTCCAGCAGATACAGGTCGACAGCGCCGCTTTCCGCATTTTCGGTTTCGAGATCAAGTCGGACAACCGGGTGGCCAACGCCGATGGGGGGTGGTATTTGAACGAGCTGGCTTTTAAACAGATGGAATTGTCGGAAGATGCCCCTTCTTTCAGGTGGGGCGAAGATGCGACACCCGTCTTAGGGGTGATCCGTGATTTCCAGTTGAGGGACATTACGCAGGAAAATTCGCCGGTAATGTTCCGTTTCCGGAATATGGAATCAGGCTGGTGGCCGTGGAGCTACGTGATCGAGGTGCATGGTGATCCCGTCGAGGCATACGAGTCCGTGCGCAAAGTCTTCGAGGAGGTGTCGGGTGTTCCTTTCGAGGGACAGTTTATCGACCAGGGCATCCGTACGCATTTCGAATCGCAGATTCGTCTGGCCAAGATCGTGGTGATCTTCGCCTGCATTGCGATCCTGATCTCGCTGTTGGGTTTGCTTGCGATGTCTACCTATTTCATCCTGCAACGTTCGCAGGAGGTAGCGATCCGCAAGGTGTTCGGTTCGGACAACCGGGGAATCCTGGTGCGCCTCGTCGGTACGTTCCTGACATATGTCGGGATTGCGTTCGTGATCGCGACACCGTTGAGCTGGTATTTCATGAAGCAATGGCTGGCGGACTATAGCTACCGGATCGCGCTTAGCCCGCTGATTTTCATCGTTGCTGGTCTTTTCTGCCTCCTGATCTCCTTCCTGGCGGTATTCTTCCAAAGTTGGAAGGCGGCGAATGCAAATCCGGTAGAAAGCGTGAAAAACAATTGACAATTGTTTACAGTTCCCCCGGTCTTTCCTCCCCCGGCTTGCCGCCGCCTTCCGGCTTTTGGGTGGCTCTTTTGGCGTTGATGGTTTTGCGGGTGGCGAGGATGGCTTTCTGGCGGTCGATGAGACGGTTGATGTTATTGATGATCTCCAGATAGTCCGTCTCACCGTTCACTTCGGCCAGCGCGTTGAGGCGTTTGACGACAGCGCGGTAGGCGGCATCGGTTTCCTGGCGGGCCGCTTTGGTCGCGCCGGTGACGATGGTAGCCTGCTGGCTGTTGCGGTTGGTGAAGAAGGAGATGAATTTCTCATTCGCTTCCTTCAATCGCATCACCCATCTTTCGAGGCCGGCCATCTGGAGACGGTTCGTGACGTCTTCCAGCGAAACACCGTCCAACGGCGAGTTGGTCGGATCGGACAGTTCGCCGGGGCGTTCTTCTTCTTCCGAGTGGTTGTCAAATTCTTCCAAATCCTGGATCAGGTTTATCACAGCACTGTTTTCAGCCAGGTAAGGCAGTGAGCAGGGATCGCCGTTGCGGCGCAGGATGATATCGATTTGGCGGGCGATCTCGGCGATCACCGGATCGAAATCATTCATCGCGACATTGTTCTGGCGTTTTAATCCTCTGTAGGCATCGTCACGGACCTTGTCGAGGCGGGTGACATCATAGGAGAGGACGTTTTCGCCGCCGCTGACTTTCATGGAACCGTCAAATACGTTGTATTTAACTTTGTAGTTGTTTACGAACTCTGTGATTTTGGAGTCTTTGCATTTCTCAAACTCCACGATCGCGAAACTGTGGAAGCCAAAATTTTCGTCTTGGGTAAGACGGGATAAATCAAAACCTTTAATTTCAGACATGGTACATCGTTTAAATATTATTCTTCTGTTTTCATGCTGTCGGGAGTCCCGTCAACGTGTTTTTCTTTGTTTTCATGCTGTCGGGGGTCCCGTCAACGTGTTTTTCTTTGTTTTCATGCTGTCGGGGGTCCCGCCAACGTGTTTTTCTTTGTTTTCATGCTGTCGGGAGCCCCGTCAACGTGTTTTTCTTTGTTTTCATGCTGTCGGGAGTCCCGCCAACGTGTTTTTCTTTGTTTTTGTGCTGTCGGGAACCCCGCCGGGATGTTTTTTTCCGTATCTTTATTATCGGGCATCACATCGCTGACAAATATACCTTAAATTGGGCAGGAAACAATTATTTTATCCTTTAATTTTCAACAGATATTGAAAAATGTTGGAATTGCCGGGAGGAAGGCGACGCGAAACTGTCAAAATATTGGACACTCCTGTCTGAAATTTGGACAGAGGGTGCCGGTTGTTGCTTGATTATTATTCTGTTATCCAATTGATTATGTGTTGTGGTATAATTTTTGTATCTTATTGGGCAGAATAGAACAAATACAGATAGCGTGAAGGAGTAGTGACTTTTCTTTCAAGAGAAAAGTCACAGAATCAAATCTTTTTCTTGAGTGTGAAGAAGAATGTCATCCCCTTGCCCAGTCCGCTCTTGGCTGAGATCTGTCCTTTGTGGAAGTTTACGCCGTTCTTGACGATGGAGAGTCCCAGCGGCTGCGCCCCTTATCGACGCGGTAGAAGCGTTCGAAGATGCGGTTCACGTGCTCTTCCGAGACGCCGATGCCATTGTCCGAGAAACTGAAGTAGTAGAATTTCGGATCTTCCTTGTAGCAACTCACCGTGAGATGGATGCCTTCGCCCGCATACGCGATCGCGTTGTCGTAGAGGTTGCGGAAGATCGAGTAGAGCAGCGAATAATTGCCATAGATCGTAGGGTTGCCCGGAAGAGCCACCTCTGTCGTGATCTTCTTTTCTTCCATCTCCTTCGAACATTCCTTCTCGATCTCGCCGACCAGTTTTTGGATGTTCACTTCCGACAGCTCGAACATTTCGGAAGCTTCGTCCAGCCGGTTCAATACCGAAATGTCGCGCAGCAGCCCCGTCAGCCTCGTGCTTTGCGAGTAGCAGCGTTCGAGGAAGAACTGGCGTTTGTCGTCCGGCAGCTGCGGATTGCTGATGATCGTTTCGAGATAACCCTGGATACTGCTGACAGGAGTTTTCAGCTCGTGCGCCACGTTCTGCGTCAGCTGCCGTTTCATCCGGCTCTCTTCTTCCTGGCGGGAGATGTCGTTGATAGATATCTCATAGCTGTTGTCGAGGAACAGAATGCATTCGATCAGGAAAATCTTTCCGTTCTTGTCCACCGTGACCGATTCGCGCAACACTTTCCGCTTGCGGTTCGTGTTCGGGATGTTTTTGGAGAGGAACAGATGGATCGGTTCCAGTTCCGGAATGTCGACCGCGTCTTCCGACTGTCGTATCTGCATGTCGGAAATCAGGTTCGCGAACTGTACGAACAGGATATTGGACAATATCTCCCTGCCTTCCGGTGTGAACATGGCGAAACCTTCTTTTGCGTACTGGAAATGCTTGATCAGCTTCTCGCGTTCCATCGAAAGCTCGTCCTTGGCCTTCTGCTGGCGGTGGTAAAGCCCGACGATATTCTTCGATATGTCTCCAAGCTCGTCGTTGGGAAAGACATATTCGTTCTTCGGTATGCGGTCTTTCTCCACGTTCAGGGCGAAGTCGCGCAGCTTCGAGATCGTCCGCCCGATGCTGAACGTGAAGCGGGAGAGGACGAAGAAAAATATCAGCGTCATCAACGCCATAAAATAGATGAAATCCTTGTCGATCGTCAGTACGCGCTGTGTGTAAGGGTCCCAGGGGAGGGCGGAGCGGTAGATATACCCGCCGATATTCGTCGCCGTGTAGAAATAGCGCTTGCCGGTCGAGTTGGACGAACGGATGGCGAACCCTTCATTGTAGAGGCGTGCCTTGCGTACCTCGCTGCGGTCGTTATGGTTGTTGAATTCCTCGGCACCGCTATTGTCGAACAACACTTTCCCTGCCGGATCGATAATGGTCACGCGAAGATCCTTTTGGGGGATGTCGTCGATAAACTGGTGAACCACCTGGTTGATATCCTCAGTCTGTTGCGTGCGGCGGAACAACTGGTAGTTGTAATTCCCCAACACGTTGTTCAACTTCTCTTGGGCAAACTCCCGTTCCCGCTGATACTGGAACAACAGGAAGCAAGCCGTGAACCCCAGGAACATGGCGAATATCGACCAGAAAAGTCGCTGGCTGAAAGGTATTCTGCTGTTTGTCGTTGATTCTATCTTGACCATGGGGTAAATTAAGAATTAAGAAGTAAGAAGTAAAAATTAAAAATTAAGAAGTAAGAAATCATCTTGGAATGTAAGAATAAGTGCCCGTTCGTTTATTTTGTAATTTTTAATTCTCAATTTTTAATTTTCAAAGCAGTATCCGAAGCCGAGCCGCGTCACGATGTTTTTGCCGTATGGTCCGATCTTTTTGCGCAGGCGGGTGATGTTTACATCGATGGTGCGGTCGAGCACATATACTTCGTCTTTCCATATCCGGGAAAGGATCTCCTCGCGCGAGAAGACGTTCCCTTTGTTTTCAAGAAGGAGTTTCAGTATCTCGAATTCCTTTTTGGTGAGCGGGACTTCCTGTCCGTCTACGGAGGCTTTTATGCGCTTCGTGTCGAGTGAGAGAGTTTCATATTTGAGGCATTCGTTTTCCGGCACTTTCTCCTTGTCTGATGTGCGGCGCAGCACGGCTTTCACGCGTGCCACCACCTGACGGATGGAGAAAGGCTTGGATATGTAGTCGTCGGCTCCCAAGTTGAAGCCTGTCAGCATATCGTTTTCAGTGTCCTTGGCTGTCAGGAAGATGATGGGGATATCGACCGTCTTTTCTTCTTTCTTGAGGATGCTGGCCATCTTGAATCCGGATATTTCACCCATCATGACATCTAAAAGCAGCAGTTGGTAGGAGGCTATATCCATCTTTAACGCTTCCTCGGCACTGAAAGCCGTGTCTACTTCATACCCTTCTATCTCAAGATTGAACTTGAGGATTTCGCATAAATCCTCTTCATCGTCCACTACAAGAATCTTCGGCATATCCATAATCTTTGTCTCTTTTTTATTACAAATATAATTTATTTCTGCAAAGGACGTATTTCTGTATTTCGATGAAATGAAATACGTATTACAATAGCGTTACAAATGCGTCAGATCGCCACATCCTGCCACTGTCCGCCGATCAGTTCGCGGGTGGATTTGAACCCGGCCTTTTTCAGCAGTTCGAATGCTTCCGCACGTCCGTCGTTCACCAGGTCGGGATAGTGGCAGTCTGAGTTTACCATCACCGGAATATCCAGCTCACGTAAGCGGTGCAGATAGTCGGTATGCGGGTAGACCTCCTGTTTCTTCACGAGGTTTTTCGTGTTGACTTCGACCATCAGTCCCTTTTCGGCGATCAGGTGCAGACAGTCGTTGAACGGTTTTTGATACCAGTCCGCTTGTAGGTCGAAGCCTTCGCATTTGTGCCCGTTCATGTATATCTTGTCCATGTGCCCGACGATGTCGATTCCGCCTGCCTCGATCATTCGCCGTGTGGAACTGAAATAGTGGGCGACCAGCTTGCGGATATCTCCGTCGTAGTAGGCGTCGACAGACTTCTGGTATTCCCGGAAAGGACCGTCGATACACACCATATTCTCTTCCGCAAGCGGCTGTGCGATCGGAAGAAAGTGGATGGAACCGATACGGTAATCGAGCGGCAGATTGCGGAAGTAGGGGATGGACGCGTTGTAGCTCTCGTCTAAGAAATCGATTTCCAGTCCTACGTATATTTCCAACCGGTCACTGTATTTCTTTTTCAGTCGTTCTATTTCTGTCAGGTATTCGGGCATGTCGTCTTTAGACATGTTCCAGAATGTTTCGAACGGCAGTGGTGAATGGGATGAAAAACCGTAGGCGCGGAACCCGTGCGCAACAGCGAATTTAATGAAGTCTTCCGGCGTGCTCCGACCGTCACAGAATGTACAATGGCTATGGTAGTTACTGAGTTGCATAAATTTTTACTTGTAAAAGGGCAAAGATAATTTTTTTATCCCGAAAGACAACCTGTTTGATAAAAAAAGGCTTGATTGCTGCCTAAGGGTTAGCGGCAGAATCAAGCCTTGAAAAACACGTGAATAATGAAAAATCGTATGTTTTATTTTATTACGTTCAGTTCTTTTCCAACTTTGATAAATGCAGCGATTGCTTTATCCAGATGTTCCGTTTCGTGGCCTGCGGACAACTGTACGCGGATGCGGGCCTGGCCTTTCGGCACTACCGGGTAGTAGAAGCCGGTAACATAAATGCCTTCTTCCTGCATCTTGGCTGCGAAATCCTGGGATAATTTAGCATCATACAGCATAACGGCGCAGATTGCGGACTGAGTCGGCTTGATGTCGAAACCGGCTGCTAACATCTTTTCACGGAAGTAGCTGACGTTGTTCATCAGTTTCGTATGCAAAGCATCGCTTTCTTTCAGCATCTTGAACATTTCCAGGCTGGCGCCTACGATAGCGGGAGCGACAGAGTTAGAGAACAGATAAGGACGGGAGCGCTGACGCAGCATGTCGATGATCTCTTTCTTTCCGGTTGTGAATCCGCCCATGGCGCCACCGAATGCTTTACCTAACGTACCTGTGAAGATATCGACTCTTCCGTATACATTATATTGTTCAGCCACACCGTGTCCTGTCGGGCCTACTACACCGGCAGAGTGGGATTCGTCAACCATTACCAATGCGTCGTATTTTTCTGCCAGTTCGCAGATTTTGTCCATCGGGGCCACGTTTCCGTCCATAGAGAACACACCGTCTGTTGCGATGATGCGGTGACGTTGTGCCTGGGCTTCTTGCAGGCAACGTTCCAGGTCGGCCATGTCTGCATTGGCATAACGGTAGCGTTTTGCCTTGCAAAGACGTACGCCGTCGATAATGGAGGCATGGTTTAAAGCATCGGAGATGATCGCATCCTCTTCAGTGAACAACGGTTCGAACAGACCGCCGTTGGCATCGAAACATGCAGCGTACAGGATCGTATCTTCGGTCTTGAAATAGTCGGAGATAGCGGCTTCCAGTTGTTTGTGCAGATCCTGTGTCCCACAGATGAAACGTACGGATGACATGCCGTATCCGTGTGTGTCCATAGCTTCTTTGGCAGCCTTGATCAGACGTTGGTTGTCAGACAGGCCCAGATAGTTGTTTGCGCAGAAGTTCAAAACGTCGCTTCCTGCGTTTACTTTGATGTCGGCTCTTTGAGGAGTGGTGATGATACGCTCGTTCTTATACAATCCGGCAGCTTTGATGTTTGCCAATTCCTGAGTAAGGAAATCTTTCAGTTTACCGTACATAACTTTGTTTTTTGTTAGTATTTTTAATTAAGTTGACAATTATATCTCTATTATCGCAGACAAGTGGCAAAATATTATTCTTGAAACCATTTTTTTCTT
This sequence comes from Parabacteroides sp. merdae-related_45_40, assembly GCF_001915675.1. NCBI lineage: Bacteria > Pseudomonadati > Bacteroidota > Bacteroidia > Bacteroidales > Tannerellaceae > Parabacteroides > Parabacteroides sp. merdae-related_45_40. Next base: position 45,151 of record NZ_MNQY01000054.1, read on the forward strand.
TGTCTCTGATTTGTCTGCCGATGCGGCAAAGGTCATATTTTTTTTGAATATATAGGCTAAAAAATACAAGAAATTCATACCGGAATGTTTTTATTCTCTATACCTTTGCCATCGAAAAAACTTAAAAGAACATCAAACGCAATGAAGAATGTATTAGTAATTGGTTCTACCGGTCAGATTGGATCAGAGTTAACCATGAAGTTGAGAGGTATCTACGGTGGAAACATTGTAGCAGGTTACATCCCCGGACAGGAGCCTAAAGGCGAACTGCTGGAATCAGGACCTTCTGCAATTGTCGACATTACAAACGAACAGCAGATTGCTGAGACTGTGTCCAAATATAAGGTAGATACGATTTATAACTTGGCTGCACTGCTGTCAGCCGTTGCAGAAGCAAAACCGCAGCTTGCCTGGAAAATCGGTATGGGCGGTTTGTTTAACGTATTGGAAGTTGCGCGTGAAATGCATTGTGCTGTATTCACTCCGAGTTCAATCGGTGTGTTTGGCAATAACACGCCGAAAGACAAGACTCCGCAGGATACGATCCGTAACCCGCGTACTATGTACGGTGTTACGAAAGTTTCAGGCGAGTTGTTGAGTGACTACTACAACATCCGTTTCGGCGTCGACACCCGTTCCGTACGTTTTCCGGGACTTATCTCCTATGTAACACCTCCGGGTGGTGGTACGACCGACTACGCAGTTGATATCTATTATTCGGCTGCTAAAGGTGAGAAGTTCGTATGTCCGATCAAGCAGGGTACATTCATGGATATGATGTATATGCCGGACGGTCTGCGTGCAGCTATTGAAATTATGGAAGCCGATTCGACGAAGTTCGTTCATCGTAACTCTTTCAACATTGCATCCATGAGCTTTGATCCTGAAATTATCTACAACAACATCAAAAAGTATGTTCCTGACTTCCAGATGGAATATGATGTGGATCCGTTACGTCAGGCTATCGCAGAATCATGGCCTAACTCTTTGGATGACACGTGTGCCCGTGAGGAATGGGGCTGGAAACCGGAATATGATCTGGATTCCATGACTCAGGATATGTTGGCTAAATTGAAAGAACGTTTCAATAAGTAAGAATTAATTTTCCGATCATTAACAGAGCGGTAGGAAAGAGGCGACTGCCCGGTGCGGGCAGTCGCTTTTTTGTTTGGATCGTTTTTATCTAGTATTGTAGGCTGTTTCAATCATAATGTGTCTGTTGCTTGTGCAGGGAATGACTAAGTCAAAAGTGTATGAAAAATTATGTTGTAAAACATGAAATGGTTAAATCAGGTTAAGAGAAAGCTTTTTTTTGTGGAAATATTATGCTGCATAACATAAACTCTCTATATTTGCACTGTGTTTTTCATGGTATTAGATTTAAGGTTAACAATGAAGATTGGCTGTCCGTGAGGATAGCCTTTTTTTATTTATACCCGGTTGATGTTGTTTCCTCCGAGAAGCGATCATTTTATCCGAATTGCCCGTTCTTTTCGTATTCTTGATTATATTTGTATATCAGAAAAGATTCATTGTAATAAAAATATCTTTATATGGAAATGTACAAAGCAAATGACAACCGGTATGCCGATATGGCTTATAGGCGTTGTGGGCGGAGCGGATTGCTATTGCCGGTCATCTCTTTGGGATTGTGGCATAATTTCGGCAGTGTAGATGTGTTCAGTAACTTTATTCAGATTGCGTATGCCGCTTTCGACAATGGGATTACACATTTTGATCTTGCCAATAATTACGGTCCTGTGTATGGATCGGCAGAGGAAAATTTCGGCCGTATCCTGAAGAAAGGTCTGGGGCAATATCGGGATGAACTTGTTATTTCCACAAAAGCCGGATATGACATGTGGCCTGGTCCGTATGGCAACTGGGGAAGTCGCAAGTATCTGATGGCAAGCCTTGACCAGAGTTTGAAGCGGATGGGATTAGAATATGTGGATATTTTCTATTCGCATCGTCCGGACCCACAGACGCCGATCGAAGAAACGATGGGAGCATTGGCTGATATCGTCCGCCAGGGAAAAGCCCTGTATGTCGGGATATCGAATTACACTGCCGGACAGACGGAAAAAGCACTTGCCGTATTGAAAGAACATCGTGTGCCTTGCTTGATCCATCAAGCGCGTTATTCGATGCTGGATCGCAGGATCGAACCGGACTTGTTGCCTCTGTTGAAGCAGGAAGGAGTAGGGATGATCGCCTTCTCGCCATTGGCACAGGGCATGTTGACGGATAAGTATCTGAACGGTATTCCCGATAATTCGCGTGCGGCCAAATCTACAGGCCATCTTCAACGTGAACAGGTGACGGAAGAAAAAATAAATAAAGTAAGACAACTGAATGACCTTGCCAAACAACGCGGACAGACGTTAGCGGAAATGGCGATTGCCTGGCTGTTGAAAGACGACCGGGTGACGAGCGTCCTGGTGGGAGCCAGTTCGGTTGCACAGTTGATAGATAACCTGAAGGCGTTACAAAATACAGCCTTTTCAGCGGAAGAAATACAAATGATAGAAAATATATTACAGTAATATACACTGATAAATCATCATTTATTAATCCAAACAATTAATGAAACCATTCTTATATCAGGTTGCATCCCTTTTTTATTCTGAATACGGGGCGGAAGTGAGCCGTCTGGCCTTTGTTTTCCCGAATCGCCGTACCGGGCTGTTCTTCCAGAAATACTTGTCGGAAGTATCTGAGAAGCCTCTTTTCTCGCCGACGATCCTGACGATCAATGATCTGTTTGTACAGTTGAGCGGAAAGCAGGCTGCCGATCGGATCAGCATGCTGTTTAAACTATATGATATTTATTTGAGACATAGCGGTTCTTCCGAAACGTTCGACGAGTTCTTGTATTGGGGGGAAATGCTGCTGAATGATTTTGACGATATCGATAAATATATGGCAGATGCCCGTATGCTCTTCACCAATGTGACGGACCTGCGTGAGATAGAGAATGATTTTAGTTTTCTGAGCCCTGAACAAATTGCGGCTATCCGGACCTTTTGGTCTTCTTTTTATCCGAAAGGAGATACGCCCAACCAGGAACAATTTCTGGCGGTCTGGCAGATTTTATATGCCCTATATACCGATTTGCGGGAAGCGCTTGCCACCGAAGGCAAAGGATATGAAGGTATGATTTTCCGGGAAGTTGTCGAACAGATGGAGAAAGACGAATGTTGCGACCTTCCCTATACAAAGGTTGTATTTGTCGGACTGAATGCCCTCTCGGTGGCTGAAGAACGTTTCCTTTCCGGGTTGCAAAAACGGGGAATAGCTGATTTTTACTGGGATTACGCCTCTCCGAAAGTGACGGACCCGGATAATAAAGCCTCTTACTTCGTGGAGCGCAATTTGCGGCAATTCCCGTCGCAATTAATTGAAAATGGACAATTGACTATTGACAATGAAGATGACGACAAAAAGAAGATCGAGGTGATCGGCATCCCTTCCGGAATCGGACAGGCAAAGCAAGTGTGCAGCATTCTGAACGAGCTTTGCAAGGAAGACGAAATGAGTGCGGAAGAAGCGTTGCGGACGGCTGTGATTCTGCCGGATGAACATTTGTTGATTCCGGTTCTGAATGCTATTCCCGAACAGATCAAACGGATCAATGTGACGATGGGATATCCGTTGGCCGGTACACCGGTCGCATCTTTGATGGAATATATTCTGGCTTTGCAAAAGAATATTCGTTATGTGGACCGGAGGCCGGTGTTCTATTTCCGGGATGTCTTGCCAATCCTGAACCATCGGTATATCTCGACTACTTCTCCGGAAATGGTTTCTAATCTGGTAAAAGATATTTCAGAAAACAACAAGATTTACATATCGTATGACGATCTGAATAAGACGCCATTGTTGTCCATCCTCTTTACTCCGGTGACTGCGGTGGAAACTTTCTCCGATTATTTGATTAACGTGTTGCAGGAACTGAATAAAGCAGTTGAAGGTGGAAAGTTGAAAGTTGAAAGTGTAAATAGTGACGCGGAGCCACTTTCAACTTTCAACTCTCAACTTTCAACTATTAACGACATCGAACAGGAGTTTATCTTCCATTATTTCGCTACGGTTAACCGGATGAAGGAAGTCATGCGGGAGGCGAATGTAGAAATGAAAATCGACACCTATTTCCGTTTGTTGAAACGTGTGACGGACACAATTACGATTCCTTTCCAAGGTGAACCTCTTTCCGGTTTGCAGATCATGGGTGTTTTGGAGACTCGTGCGCTTGACTTTGACCGGTTGATTATCCTTTCGATGAATGAAGGAATTTTCCCGTTGAGGAAAGCGGCTAATTCATTTATTCCTTATAATCTTCGTCGTGGATTCGGTTTGCCGACATACGAACATCAGGACAGTGTTTGGGCGTATCATTTCTATCGTTTGATTTATCGTGCCAGCCATGTCAGTCTGCTTTATGATACAAGAAGCAACGGATTGCAGACAGGCGAGGTTAGCCGTTTCGTGCATCAGTTGCATTATCATTATGAGGAGCCGATACAGAATAAGTTGGTTGTTTACAATGTCTCTTCTTCCAAGACTCCTGCCTTGCAGGTAGCTAAGACGGAGGAAGTCATGAACCGTCTGGCTGATTTCCGGAGTGGCGGGACGCGAGCGATATCGGCGAGTGCAGTCAATACCTATCTGGATTGTCCACTTAAATTCTATTTCTCCGTTGTCGAGGGAATACGTGAAGAAGAGGAGGTAAGCGAGACGATCGAAAGTAATGTTTTTGGAAGTATCCTGCATAAGGTGATGGAAGAATTGTATCAGCCATTCTGTGGAAAGATGGTGACGGCTGATCTGCTGAAAGCGATCCGAAAAGATACGCCTATGTTGACGGGAGCAGTTGCCCGTGCCTTTGCCGAAATTTTCTTTAAAACGGACATTGTTCGTCCACTCACCGGACAGAACTTCCTGATCGGCGAGATGATTCGCAAATATGTGGAGAAAGTGCTGGAACGTGACGCAAAACAGACTCCTTTCCGTTATATCGAATCGGAAAAGAAGATAAAATGCCTTTTCCCATTGACGGATAAAAGCAATATCCAGTTGAAAGGATTTATCGACCGTATAGACGAAGTACGCGATGTCGTCCGCATTATTGACTATAAGAGTGGGAGCGGGACGACGCAGTTTACCTCTGTAGAAGCTCTTTTCGACAAAGCAGATACGGATCGTTCCAAAGCGGTTATGCAGGTCTTTATGTATGCATGGATGTATAACAGGTCAGTTCAGCTTTCAACAGCTATTCAGCCGGGTATCTATTATATGAGGACCCTCTTTTCTTCCTCTTTCGATCCTGGAATTTACCATCGTACAGACCGGTTCAAAACAGAACAGGTTTTGGACTTCGCCAACTATCGCACGGATTTTGAAGACAACCTGCGAAATTGCTTGGATGAAATCTTCGACACAGAAACTCCATTCGTGCAAACCCCGAACGGCAAAGCCTGCATGTATTGTCCGTTTAAGGATATTTGCGGAAAATAGTGTTTTTACAGATTTCCCATATATTCATCCACAATTTCATTCAGGAAGCGGTTGAATGGAAGAAGCTTTCGAAAACAATCGATGGTTTCTTCCATCCAGTCCGGCTGGCTGAAAAACCTGTCGGGCTTAATACCTATAACGCTGAAGTCTTTGTGCCTTAATATATGACCGTAAGGAGAATCGGAGGGGAAACCTGCCGGGATACGTTTTAGCATGTCCCCTTCGAGTGACGGGTACAGAGCTTTGAAGGAAGGCTCTTCGATGATGGAAACAAATTCATCTATGTTGTTGTATATTTCACGTCGAAGGACTTTCAATATTTCCGGTTTGGGATACCAGATACCGCCAGACAGTACGCAGTATTCCGGTTCAAGATGAAAGTAGTAAGCTCCCCGGATACTATGACGTCCTCCTTGAGCAATACAGGCTGACATATAAGTCTTGTAAGGCGACTTGTCGAGGCTGAAGCGGATGTCGCGATTAATACGGAACAGACATTTCCGGGCATCCAATCCCCGTATATCAGGATCAAATACGCTGATTCGTTCGATTAACTCTTGTACTTCGTTGATAAAAGCACAGCGAAGTTTGTCATATCGTTCTCTATTTTCATGGAACCAAACGGTATTATTGTTTCGTCGTAAATCGTCTAAGAATCGGATAATTTCTGCATTCATATTAGGATATTCTTTTTTTATTGTATTTTGTATCTCCATTGTTTCGGAGTCATCTGTTTCATCTTTTTGAAATAACGATTGAAGTAGGGAATGTCGGTGAAGCCGCATTGCCAGGCTATTTCGTTAATGTCCTTATCCGGAAAGTTGCGGAGTAAAGTGCCAACGGCCTCTATCCGGTATTCGTTGATGAAGTTTGTAAACGTTTTGCCTGTTTCACGTTTGAAAAACGAGCAGAACGCCGTTGTGCTCATGCTGATTACGTTTGCGGCGTCCGAAAGAGTTATTTTCTCCTTGTAATGCTCGATGACGTATTTGAAGATCAGTTGCATGCGTTGCATGTTTTTGGTAATGCCGTTGAATACCGTTTCCTGCAAACCGATAGGGATTAAATCGGTTGTGGTTCCGATTTGTTGCAGGATGCGGATCAACATCAGCATCCTTTCGCTTGCATTCAGGAGGTTCATTTCTTCTAAGCAGGATTTGATCTTTCCGGCTGTTTCGCCTGTCAGAAGGATGCCTTGCTGGATTGCCGATAACCGGTGAGCAGCATATTCCCATTCGGTAAAAAAAGACAGGCCGGTTTGTAGCAAGTCGGGATTGAATTGCACAACTATGCATCTCCGTTTTCCATCAGGCTCGCAGCTTTCGGGGTTATACATCCAACAATGTGGTTGGTTGGTCGGGACCAGTACGACTTCTCCCTCCTCGAACGGCTCCAGAAAGTCGCCTATCATCCGGTAGCCTGAACCTTTCACAACATAACATATTTCTATTTCGGGATGAAAATGAAGAGGCATTTCGTCTTTCGGGTACAAGCTGGAATAATCGTAGCGTAATGAGGCACAACTATCTTTTTTGATTTGTTCGAATTTTAGTTTCTCGTGCATGTCGGATGAACTTTCTGATAAAACACAGTAAAATTAGACAATAATTGCATAATCTGCGACAATTACACTTAATAATTTTGTTGTTTCTTTGCGGCCGGAAAAACAGAAAGATTGAATAGGTTATGAAGAAAGGTTTGTATGCATTGTCTTTTGGCACATTTGGGCTGGGGATTGCAGAGTTTATTATGATGAGTATCTTGCCGGATGTGGCGGCAGGATTTGATATTTCCTTATCCGAAGCCGGGCATCTTATTTCGGCTTATGCGTTGGGTGTATGTGTGGGAGCGCCGTTGGTAGTGGTGGTGGCCAGGAGTTGGCCGTTACGTACGATCTTGCTTGCTTTGGTTGGGCTTTTTGTTGCCGGGAATCTGCTTATGGCTCTGTCGGCCGATTATTGGATGGGGTTGTGTGCCCGGTTTGTATCGGGGTTGCCGCATGGGGCTTATTTCGGAGTCGGTTCGATTGTTGCCAGCCGTTTGGCGGAGAAAGGGAAAAGCACTTCTGCTGTAGCTATTATGATAATGGGGATGACGATTGCCAATTTGTTCGGTGTCCCGGCCGGGAATTTCCTGGGGCACTTTCTGTCCTGGCGTTTGGTTTTTGTGATTGCAGCGTTGTGGGGCGGCATAACGATTTGGTTTATCCGGAGGTGGGTTCCTGTTTTGCCCGCCCTGCCGGCGACGAATCTGAAAGGGCAGTTTCGTTTTTTGAGAAGGCCGGAACCATGGATGCTGATTGCTGCTACCATGTTAGGAAACGGGGGAGCTTTTTGCTGGTATAGCTATGTCAATCCGTTAATGACGGAGGTGTCCGGTTTCAGTGTCGGGACAATGCCTGTATTGATGTTGCTGGCGGGTGCGAGCATGTGTGTCGGTAACTATTTGGGAGGGCATTTGTCTGATCGTTTTACACCTGGTATCGTAGCGATGTCCATGCAGTTTCTGATGTTTGCATCACTTCTGCTGATTTATTTTTTTGCTTCGTACGGCTTTTTGTCCGCTTTGCTGATGTGCGTTTGTACTGGTTGCCTGTTTGCAGTTTCTTCTCCACAGCAATTGTTGTTGCTTCAATATTCTCCTGGCGGAGAGATGATGGGCGGGGCGATGGTCCAGCTTGCTTTTAATTTGGGGAATGCCGTGGGGGCTTATTTTGGAGGATTGTCGATCGAACATGGGGCAGGGCTGGAAAGTACGGCATTGATCGGTTCGTTTTTTGCCCTGTTAGGAACTACGGTGTTTCTGGTATTCAACTATATGGTGTTTAAACCTCAGAGGAAATTACTTTTAAAGGGGGGAATATAATTTCCGAGGATCAAGACGGTGTTTTTGGACATAGAAACAGCCGTCCGAAATCGGGACGGTGTTTTTGGAGATAAAAAACAGCCGTCCGAAATCGGGACGGTGTTTTTGGAGATAAAAAACAGCCGTCCTAAAAAACAGCCGTCCGAAATCGGGACGGTGTTTTTGGAGATAAAAAACAGCCGTCCGAAATCGGGACGGCTGTTTGGATTTATAATGTCTCTTGTTTCAGTTGTTCGACGAAACGATCGATTCGCTGTAGTTCTTTCGGAATATCGATTCCCTGCGGACAGTGCGGATTGCATTGATTGCAACTGGTGCAATGATCCGCCTGGCGGAGTTTCGGGACGCTGCGGTCGTACCCGATCAGATAAGCCCGACGGGCTTTGCGGTAGTTTTCATCCTGTCCGCTCTGCGGGACATTCCCCTCGTTCACACATTTATTATAATGAAGCAAAATTCCCGGAATATCGATACCGTAAGGACAAGGCATACAGTATTTGCAGTCGTTACATGGGATGGTCGGATACTGCATCATCAAGTCGGCGGTGTCGAACAAGAAACGGTTTTCCTCTTCCGTCAACGGTTGCAACGGGCAGTAGGTGCGGAGGTTGTCTTGCAGGTGCTCCATGTAAGTCATGCCGCTCAGCACGGTGAGTACGCCGGGAAACGAGCCGGCAAACCGGAAAGCCCAGGAGGCGACGCTCCGTCCCGGTTCGCGTTGCTTCAGGCGGGCGACGATATGGTCGTGCACGTTCGAAAGCCGTCCTCCGAGGAGTGGCTCCATGATGATGGCGGGAATCCCCCGTTTCTGTAATTCCCCGTACAGATATTCCGCATCGGTGTTTCGCGGGTTGATCTCTTTGGCATGTTTCCAGTCCAGGTAATTCAACTGGATCTGGACGAAATCCCATTGATATTCGTCGTGTTTCGAAAGCAAATAATCGAACACCTCTATATCTCCGTGATAGGAGAAACCTAAGTTTCGGATACGTCCTGCCTTGCGTTCTTCGAGCAGGAAGTCGAGTATGCCGTTCTTGATATACCGGTTTTCATAGGCTTCCATACCACCCATGCCGATCCCGTGGAGCAGCATATAATCGAGATAATCGACTTGCAGCTCCTTGAGCGAATTGTTATACATCGCGATAGAGGCTTCGCGGCTCCATGTGTCGGGAGAGAAGTTCGAAAGTTTGGTGGCGATGTAATATTTGTCACGTGGATAGCGGCTGAGGGCGATCCCCATAGCATGTTCCGAACGTCCTTTGCAGTAGGCGGGCGAGGTGTCGAAGTAGTTCACACCGTGCTCGATGGCATAGTCAGTCAGCCGGTTGACCATCTCCTGGTCGATTTCGTCGTCGCTGTCTCTTGCGCTGTTTTTGGCAATAGTCGGCAGACGCATGCATCCATAACCGAGGATGGAAACTTTGTCTTTTGTGGACGGCGTCGTGCGGTATGTCATTCGGTCCGTGGGAATAGGGGTGGAGCTTCCCGAACCTGAGGCCATCCCGCTGTCCGAACTGCACCCGGAGAGCAACGGGGCGGTAGTTGCCGTGCTGATTCCTACAATCTTCAGGAAATCGCGACGGTTTATCGCTTGATGATTGTCTTTTTTCATATATGATGATTCTTTTATTTCTTGATCAAATATTCCGGTGTTGTTCGTGTCCTTCCACATATATGGCGCTGAACGGACGCGACGGGCACAGGTTTTCACAGGCTCCGCAGCCGATGCATTTTTCCTCGTTTAGCGAATCCGGGTCGTTCGGGTCTTTTGCCACCATCAAGATCGCCTGGGTAGGGCAATGGCGGGCACAGTTGCCGCAAGTGACACCATCCCGGTTGACGATGCAATTTTCCTGAATCAGTACGGCATGTCCGATCTGGATGGCCGTTTTGTCTGCTTTCGTGATTGGACGGATCGCTCCGGTCGGGCAAACTTCCGAACATTTGACGCATTCGGGACGACAGTATCCTCGCTCGTACGATACTTCTGGCTGCATAAATGTTTGAAGGTTCCCCGAAGGACGCAGCACATGGTTCGTACAAACCGATACACAAAGCTGGCACGCGGTGCAATGCTGGGAGAAATTGGCAGCGCTCAGCGAACCCGGAGGGGTGATCGGGGTTGTCCGGTCCGGTTTCTTTTTATCTTCGATGATGGCCAGTCCGCCGTCGACTTTCTTGTCCGGGAGTTGTACTTTTTCTTGGGCTTTCAATGCGGCAGAAGTGGCAAGTAATGCCGATACGGTAAAGAACTTGCGACGATCGGGCTTGTCTACGACCGGTTGGTTGGTCTGTGTTTCAGCCTTGTTTGTTTTTCTGCGTGTATATCGGATGGCCCCTTGTCGGCATTTGTCTATGCAGTCCATGCAATCGACACAGCGGCTATAGTCGATCTCGTGTACTTTCGCATTGATACAGGCTGCTTTGCAATTACGGGCACACAAGCCGCAACCATTGCATTTGGACGTATCGATAACCGGTTTGAAAACGGAAAAACGGGAGATCAATCCCAAAAACGTTCCTACTGGGCAGATCGTGTTGCAATAGGTTCGCCCATTCCGCCAGGCAAGTATGATCAGTATAATGAAGGTAACTGTGGCAATGATAAAGGTCGGGAGGCTTCGTAGCCAGACTTCCGTCTCGTAGAAAGCATAACTGCCCGCCCGTTCCGCCAAGTAGGCCAGAAAGTTGTTCCCCCATTGCCAGAGGGGTACGAATAAGTTGGAGGCGATGCGCCCGTAAGCGCTGTAGGGTGCGATCAAGGCCGCCCATGCCCCTAACCCGCTGATCATGGCAAGGATAAAGATCACCATCACCCCGTATCTTAGCCAGGACAAGGCGGGGGAATACCGGAAACGATTTTTCTTCCGTTTCCCCGCCAGCCATGAAACGACATCCTGGAATATACCGAGAGGGCAGATTACAGAGCAGTAAACCCGACCGAAAATCCAGGTCAATGCAATGAGCAACAGCACCACGCCGAGGTTGAGTGCCAATACCGCCGGCAGGAACTGTATTTTCGCCAGCCACCCGAACCATGTATGCAACGTCCCCGTGAAATCGAGAAACAGCAGGGTGACAAGCGTAAAACAGATAAATGCAGTTGTAAGTCTGATTGTTCGCAACATAATAAGCTCTTTTTTAGATAGTCTGTTATTTTATGTCGCAAAAATAGTGAAAGGAAATGATTTACAACTTATACGAATTACAGATTGATATACCAATATTACGGTTTTGTCAACTTCGGCAAAAAGTCTGGCTGACAAACTTCAGGACTTCCGGCAAAGCCGTCCGCCAATAGGTCCAGCTATGGCCGCCGTCGCGCACTCGGAATTCATGCCTGATCCCTTTCTGCCTCATGATCTGGTGCACCTGCATGTTTCCGTCCAGCAGGCCGTCGTCATCACCGCAATCAATGTAATAACGAATTTTGGGCAAATTGTTTTGATTCCAGTCGGAAAGGATCTTCAAGACATTGTTTTGCTTCCAGTGTTCGTCTCCCGGCCCGAACAGGCGGTTGAATAAATCCTTGTGCGATTTGTTTTTTCTTGCCTCCATGACTGTGTCGTCGAAAACGGCGGCACTCAACGGAGCACATGCGCAGAACATGTCCGGATGATGCAAGCTGTACAGGAATGATCCGTAGCCACCCATCGACAATCCGGCAATTGCCCGGCTTTCTTTGTCACTGCGAATCCGGTATGTTTTTTCCATATAGGGGATAAGTTCTTCAAAAAACATGTCTTCGTAAGGTACTTTTCCGTCATACTGGTTGATATACCAAGTGTCCCATGCGTCCGGCATGACGATTATCATCGGCACGGCTTCCTCGTTTGCGATGGCACGGTCGGCAATCGTTTTCATTTGTCCCATCTGTATCCAGTTGGTTTCATTGTCCGTGTAACCATGCAAGAGGTAGAGGACCGGATAATTCCTTTTCGAGGTGTTGTAGTCGGAAGGCAGGTAGATGGAGTAGGAGACTTTCCTACCTAATTTGTTACTTTCGAAAGAGAGCGATTCGAAAACTGTACTTTGCGAATATCCTGCAACGTTGAATAGAAAGCACAGGATACAATAGAGATAAAATTTGTTTTTCATATACTATTAATAATTAGATTTGTTTGTCTGGACAGAGTAAGAATAAGAGAAGAGAGCTTGCCGGAAAACCCATTAGGTTTCGACATACTCTCTTTCCCTTATTGGGAAATTAATCCGCCACCGGATAGGGAAATTCGGTCAACCCTTTGTACATGAATTGATAGGTCGGAACTTCGATTCCCAATTCTTGGGCAGTTCGTACGACATAGCCTGTCAATGTTTCCACTTCGGTGCGATTGCCTTTTTGAAAATCACTGTGCATGGAGGTTGTGGAGTTGTTAGGCATGATCCTCTGGGCGTCGATGGCGGAGAATACTTGACCGTCCGGCAGACGGATCCCTTTGGCTTCTGCCACGCTTTTGAGTTCATAACCTAACGTGATGAACAGATCGATATGGTTATTTACCACTTCGCCAATCGTTTCATTGAAATAGGAGGTGATAGTGGCGGCGGTCGAGATCATGAAGAATTTCTTCCAGATTTCCAAGTCAATGTCATCCGGTATTGTGGTAAGGATACGGGCGTTGGCCAATATATCCTGTAAGTCTTTCTGTCGTTTCTTGTTTCCTTGTTTACTTCCGAAGAACATCCGGTCCTTTATGGTGAACTTTTCCACTCTTCCCGGTCTGACCAAGCGGGAACCGATGTAAACGCATCCTTTCCAAACCTCATTGTTCGGTAATAGCTTTTGTATGCGTTCTGCTATATCCGCTCCGTTCAGCAGGGGAATGATAACCGTATTAGGGCCGATGATCGGAGTCAGCTGAACTATATTCTCCTCCAAGTCGTAGCTTTTGGTACAGCAAAACAGGTAATCGACTGGTCCTATTTCAGCAGGATTGTCGGTTGCGAGGGTTGGTTTTGCTTTGATCGTCAGGAATGTATTTTTGACTTCGATGCCGTTCTTACGTATCTCTTCCAGGTTTTCACCCCGGGAAATGAAATAGATGTCAATATCTTCAGAGTCTTTGTAACGGGCAGCTAATAGTCCTCCGTAGTAGCCGCCTACAGCTCCTATACCGGAAATCGCTATTTTAGTTTTATTCATGTTCTTGTCTTGTTATTTTTACAAAGATGAAAAATAAAATTGGAAAAACTATATCAGTTTGAGTTCTTTTAGAAAGTCGGGGATACATTGTTCAAAATTAACACCAAAGCGGTAGTCCGTTTTTACATTATATGTCCGGCGTATACTGTCGGCTGTGAAGTTTACGGCTATTTGTGCTGATTCGCTTAAGCTGAAGTTATTCAGCAGGCCGGATAACAGGGCGCTCGCAAAAACATCTCCTGTTCCGTGATAACTTCCTGGTATCCTTTCGGAAAACAGGTAGTCTGTCGAATCTTTCCTTTGGTCGTAGGTCGCAGCTCCCAATTTCTTTTCTTCAAAGTATACACCGGTCAGTACGATCTTTTTCGGTCCGAGCTTGCTTAGTTTTTTTAAGATTTTTTCGATATAGGCCTGCGTATAGGGACCGGGATGGTAGCTTTCTTCCAGTAATAAAGCAGCTTCGGTCAGGTTAGGGACGATGATGTCTGCCTTCCTGCATAAGGATCTCATGCCTGTCGCAAACTCAGGCTGGAATATGCGATATAGTTCTCCGTTGTCCGCCATTACCGGATCTACCAGGATCAGATTGTTTTTTGATCTGAATAGTTCGAAAAACTCTTTGACGAGGTCCAGTTGTTCGAATGAACCTAAGAAACCGCTGTAGGTCGCATCGAATTGTATATCGAGCGACTTCCAGTGCTGCATAAAAGCCCGCATGTCGCTTGTCAGGTCGCGGTAAGTGTATCCGCTGATTCCTCCTGTATGAGTCGATAATATGGCGGTCGGCATGGCACACGCTTCTATTCCGGCGGCGGAAAGGATAGGCAAAGCAACAGTTAGAGAGCATTTTCCGAATCCGGACAAGTCATGTATGGCAGCCACACGTTTTTGATAATCTTTATTTTCCATTTATATGTTATGACTTTATTTTTCTATAACAACAAAAAATATTTCCGATTTGTTATTTGAGAAATAGATAGGCTATGAGAAATATTGCTATTATTGCACTGTTATTGGCATGTGTCAGTCAGAGGTAGGCAATACCAGGGATATGAAAGAGTTTAATTTATTGAAATAAGAAAATATGAATATGAGAAACATGGCTGAAATATATCTGGCAGGTGGTTGTTTCTGGGGAACGGAACATTTTTTGAAACAGATCAGAGGCGTGGAAAAAACAGAAGTTGGTTATGCCAACAGTCAGGTTCCTGATCCTACCTATAAAGAGGTGTGTACGGGGAATACCGGAGCAGTGGAAACAGTTAAGGTTGTTTATGATCCGCGAACGGTCGACTTGGATCTATTGTTAGATTTGTACTTTCAGACGATAGATCCGACTAGTGTCAACCGTCAGGGTGGGGACAGTGGTTTACAATATCGTACGGGCATTTATTATATCGATAAAGACGATACTCCGGTGATTGAAGCTGCCATTAAGGATTTGGCAAAAGACTATGCGAAGCCGATCGCCATCGAGGTGATGCCACTCGTTAATTTTTATGCTGCGGAGGAATACCATCAGGATTATTTGGATAAGAATGTGGGCGGTTATTGCCATATTAATCCGAAATTGTTTGAATTGGCACGGAAAGCTAATGCCCGTCCTGTTTATGCAAAGCCGGATGATGTGACTCTTAAGAATAAACTTTCGGACATACAGTATGCCGTAACGCAAAAAAATGCCACGGAGCCTGCATTCCGCAATGAGTACTGGAATGAGCATAGGGAAGGAATCTATGTCGATATTACGACTGGTGAACCGCTTTTCGTATCTACCGATAAGTTTGATTCCGACTGTGGCTGGCCCAGTTTTTCCAAACCGATTGATAAGAAACTGATTGTCGAAAAACCGGATACTTCGCATGGAATGACCCGGACAGAAGTACGCAGCCAGACGGGGAATGCTCATTTAGGTCATGTCTTTCCGGATGGTCCTGCCGATAAAGGAGGTCTACGATATTGTATAAACAGCGCTTCACTGCGGTTTATCCCGAAAGAAAAGATGAAAGAAGAAGGTTATGGGGATTATTTGCCTCTTCTGAAGAAATAAAATCAGGCTTATATATTGATGAGGCAGTATCCACTGCCTCATGTTTTTTATTTATTGTTCGAGAACATCCAAGTCCATTTATGCCATATGCTTTCCAAGGGACCTTGTTTGTGGCTTGCCAGCCACCATTTGCAGAACGAAACTTGTAACAGGAAGAGGGCGAACCCGATTAGTAAACTTATTGTATAGCCACAATAAGGAGCTAAATATAGTCCGAACGGGAAATAGATGATCGCTCCCATGATTGATTGCGCGATATAATTTGTCAGGCTCATCTTACCGTAAAAACGCAGAGCTGAAACAGCTTTCCTGAAGCATTCTTTCTGGTATAAGAGTACAAACGAGGAAACGAGGACGAATGTAAACGCAAATTTCTGCCACATGTCGAAAGCTGTCCCTACGGTTTGCTTGATCAAGGCATTGTCGCTTGCCATGATCTGTTCTTTTAAGGAATACAAGGGAGCGAAACAGATTGCAGCAATAATAAGAATCTTTACCCAAAAACGCAGGTGTGTTTCGCTTGTAACGAATAGTTCTTTTCTGCCGATATAAAGTCCCAACAGGAATAGACCTGCCGTCTGCAGAAAACGTCCGGCTCCGATAGCCCAGTACAAACTTGCTTTTTGTCCTAACGTGATATTGCCCCAGATGAAGTCCAGGAAATTTCCGGCTTTGGTATATTCGGCGACCTCACTGTACATGGCGCCTACGCCGAGATCCGGCAGAGCATGGGCAGGATTGAGCAGACTCATGATGTAGTGATACCATTCTATAGGTTGGATTAATAATATAATAGCTGTGATCAAGATCGCTTTGTCACTCCATTTGCGGACCAGAAATAAAACCAAACCTACTACGGTAAATAACAACAGTACGTCTCCGGCCGGGAAAAAAGCGGCATTCAAGGTTGCGAAGCCAAGCAACAGAACCAATCGCCATAAGAAGCGGTAGCCGAAGTCTTTTCCTTTCTTTTTCTGATTATGACATTGGATATAGAATGTAAACCCGAACAAAAGAGCGAAAATAGCATAAGCTTTTCCTGCAAACAGGGAAAAAATGACGTTAAACACTCCGTCGTTTAAGACGGCTAGCCATGCTGGTTGTTCTGTTGGATAGACTGGAAAGATAAAATGTTCCAGATTATGCACTAAAATAATTGCCATGACGGCAAATCCTCTTAGTGCATCGACTACTTCAATACGTGGGATTTTACTTGCTGATAGTTCCATATAAGTTGTTTATTAAGTTTCAATGTTCAAATATAGGTAATTTTGATTTCAAAGCATCCATGTTTTGAAATTGGAAAAGTTCACAAGCAGTATTCAAGCGATATTGGGTAACAAATTGTGAGAATGCATTCCTTTGCATCACTTGGAAGTTGGACTTTTGGGTAATAAAAAAAGCCACAAATCATTTATTTGTAGCTTTTTGTCCGTTTACTGATCATTTCTGACCAGTAAATTCTGCGGAGAAAGAGGGATTCGAACCCCCGGAACCTCTCAGTTCAACGGTTTTCAAGACCGCCGCAATCGACCACTCTGCCATCTCTCCAATATGTATGCAAGTATTTTTTAATTGCAGTGCAAAAGTAGTGATTATTTTCGAATAATCAAATTTGGTGATGGATATTTTTTCTTTTCACTCTATTCATTTTCTTTTAACCACTGAGAATAAACGTTTGTGTCTTTTTATTGTTACTTTTGTAAGTGATAATAATTAAATAGTAATAAGTTTTATATGAGAAGTTTGAAAAGTTTATTGATGGTTGTGGTCGCGCTGATTTTGGTCAGTTGCTCCATGTCTGCAAAACCAGAAAAAAATGAAACGGAAAAGGTGTCATCAGCGCAGGGGGAAGTGATTGTTTTGAATAAAGCGGACTTCCTGTCGAAAGTATATAATTACGAAAAGAATCAGACTCAATGGGTGTACGAAGGAAACAAACCTGCTATTATTGATTTTTATGCAGATTGGTGCGGTCCTTGCAAGAAAGTATCTCCGATCCTGAAAGAACTGGCTGCACAGTATAAGGACGATATCGTTATTTATAAGATAAATGTAGATAATGAAAAAGAGCTGGCTTCGGCATTTGGTATACAGAGTATCCCGACGTTGCTGTTCATCCCCAAGACGGGTAAACCACAGATAGCCCAGGGAGCTTTATCAAAAGAACAGTTTGTAGAGCAGATAGATAATTTCTTGCTGAAAAAATAAGGTTTTGATATATTTCTGTTGGAAATGTTGTGATTTGGAACGCCCGATTCTCGTGTAGGATCGGGCGTTTTTAACTTCTGCGAATGTTCGCGAGGAGAGATAAAGGCGATAAAAAAAGAGGATATCTGCAAAGATATCCTCTTTTTTATTTTGGCAAAGCTCGAATTATTCAGCGCTTTCTGCTGCAGGAGCTTCTTCTGCCGGAACGGCAGCAGCTGCTTCTTCAGCTTGCTTAGCAGCTTCAGCGGCTGCCAATTCTGCTTTCTTTTTAGCTACGATTTCAGCTTTTGCCTTATTTGCTTCTTTTTCAGCTTCCAGACGAGCAATGGCGGCAGCTTTTGCAGCTTCGCTATCTTTGTCCTTTACTGCTTGAACAGAAGCCTGTTTGTTTTTCAACCAAGCCTGAAACTTAGTTTCAGCAGTAGCTTCGTCGAATGCACCCTTCTTAACACCTTCCAATAAGTGTTTTTTCAAGCAAACACCTTCGCGGGAAAGAATGTTACGAGTGGTATCTGTAGGTTGTGCACCTACCTGTAACCAATACAAAGCTCTTTCGAAGTTCAAATCTACTGTAGCAGGATTAGTGTTCGGATTATAAGAACCTATCCTTTCAATAAACTTTCCATCACGTGGAGCCCTGCTGTCTGCGACTACGATCTGATAAAAAGCGTAGCTTTTGCGACCGTGTCTTTGCAATCTAATTTTTGTTGCCATGTTTGAATAATTAATTTAAGCTGTTTGTATTAGCGGGTGCAAAGATAGGAATTTTCATAAACAAAACAAATATATTGTAGAAGAAAATAATTGATTATCTTTGTCGGCGTGTGAAATTCTCAATTATCAAATATGAAGACGGATACGTTGAAGAAAATGCTATTGATGCTGTTGTGTGTTGTTTCGGTAAATATGACTGCTTTAGAGAAAGAACTGGTTTCGGATGTGTTGCCGATTGCCGATCCTTATATCCTGTTTTACAATGATACCTATTATGCCTATGGAACATCCCGTGCGGACGGTTTCGAGGTGTACAGTTCTAAAGACATGAAATCGTGGGAGCGTTCTCCGCGCCTGGCACTGAGTAAAGAAGATTCTTACGGGGATAAATGGTTTTGGGCGCCGGAGGTCTACTATGTGGAGGAGGATAAGAAGTTTTATATGTTCTATTCGGTAGAGGAACATGTCTGTGTTGCCACGTCCGATTCTCCTTTGGGCCCATTTGTGCAAGATGAAAAGAAGCCGATTCGAGAAGAAAAAGGAATCGATACATCCGTCTTTTTCGATGAGGACGGGAAAGCCTATCTTTATTTTGTTCGCTTTACAAACGGTAATGTGATTTGGTGTGCGGAGCTGAAAGATAATCTGAAAGAGATCAAAGAAGAAACATTGACGCAATGTGTTGAAGCTACCGAACCGTGGGAGCTGGTGTTCGGAAAGGTGGTTGAAGGGCCTTCTATTGTCAAGCAGGGCGGGCTTTATTATATGTTCTACTCCGCAAATGACTTCAGAAGTCAGGATT